>JAZNWM010000132.1:0-1976 GCA_045593345.1 Eubacteriales bacterium | reverse complement strand
AAGCAGAAGGTCATCATCAAGGAGTATTACGTGTCCCGTACTGATAAGATCGTCAAGCCTTGACCGTCTTATAGAGAGGTAGCGGAGAATACTTTTCCACTTATCAACAAATCCGTCGTCGTCCGCATTCATAATAAGGTGAATATAAAGCACCTGGGCAGAGGGGGTAAGGCTGCAGAAAACGTCGCTTTCCACAACGTCGCTCGATATCATTCTTCTTGCCATTGTTTTTTCCTTTCCTTTCGTGTTTTGATTTGTGTATTGTAAGCTTACGAGCCTATTGTAGCACACTTTTTTCGATTTGTAAGTATGGTACCCCTCCAAAAATTATGCCAAAAGCCCCCTCTTTTCAAGGTGTGAATATACACAATGCACAAAAAATCAGCCGTTTTCTGAAAAAACGCAAAAAAATCAAAAAATATTGAACATCTGTAAACAAAAAAATATTGACACCCCGCCCATAGCTGTGATAAAATTGAGTTGAAGGATGATCAGGCAAGAGAAATTAATACAAACCCGTTTTGCTCCCTCTTGCCTACGGAAAGGAATTTATGATGAAAAAAGCATTAGCATTGATACTGTGTATATTTGCCCTGACGCTGACTCTTGCGTCCTGCGATATAATAAAGGAGATTTTTCCCAATCTTCCCGATCTGCCGGGCGGTGACGGCAGCGACCACGGAACAGAGGACGGAGGCTTCAGCAAGGGACTTCGCTACAGGTCGAACGGTGACGGTACCTGTACCCTTGTGAACAGCGGCATCTTTGAGGGCAGCGAGCTTATTATCCCCGAGGCCTCGCCCGAGGGAGATCGGGTGGTAGCCATAGAAGCATCTGCCTTCGTGGGCAAGACTAATATCGTCAGCGTGGTTATCCCCGACAGCGTAAGAGATATCGGCAACAATGCCTTTGAACGCAGCGGCATAAAATCCCTCGTCATCGGTGACGGTGTTGAGAGAATAGGCAGGCGTGCCTTTGTAAGCTGCCCTCTTGAGAGTGTTGATTTCGGCGAGGGTGCTATGACCGTCGGATACGAGGCCTTCCGTGGCTCTCCCTATCTGACCGAGCTTAATCTCTCGCCCAATACTGTGGCCATTGAGGACTTTGCATTCTATAGTATGGAGAAGCTTGAGAGCGTATATATTCCCGGTAGTGTGACGAGCATTGGCGAGGAGGCCTTCCATAATTGTCGCAAGCTTCATACCCTGACCTTCGAGGAGGGTGAGGACGGGCTTATCATAGGAGATTACGCCTTTGACAGCTGTGGCGAGATAGTAGAGCTTACCCTGCCCGAGAGGACGAGGAGCATCGGCAACCATGCCTTCTGGTTCTGCAGCAAGATCAAGAAGGCTAACTTTCCCGCCGCCCTTGAGCGTATCGGCGACTACGCCTTCGCCTTCTGCCGCGTGCTGCAGGAGGTGGCTCTTCCCGACGGCCTTACCGATATCGGCATAGGCGTGTTCGACGAGTGTACCAAAATGACATCTATCCGTTTGCCTGCGGATATGACCGAGCTGCCCGACCGAATGCTGATGTGCTGTCGCTCGCTTACCGAGATAGACCTGCCCCGCGGCCTTGTGAAAATAGGTGACGAGGCACTTACCGCCTGCGTGAAGATCACCGAAATAAATATTCCCGAGGGTGTGACCGAGATTGGAAGGCGTGCCTTCAGCGGCATGGCTATAACCGAGATAACCATTCCCGACGGCGTCAGCAAGCTTGGTGACGGGGTGCTTGCCTCCTGCGTAAAGCTTACCAAGATCAACCTGCCCCGTGGCATCACGAGAATACCCGACTACTTCTTTGAGCATTGCGACAGCCTTACCTCCTTTACCGTTCCCGCGGGGGTGACGAGCATTGGATCTAAAGCCTTCTGGGCCTGCAAGGCTCTTGGGGAGGTAAATCTGCCCGAGGGGCTTCTGGGTATCGGCTACGCCTCCTTCGAATACTGCACGGCAAGTCGGATCGTAGCCATG
>JAZNWM010000131.1:0-2882 GCA_045593345.1 Eubacteriales bacterium | reverse complement strand
CCTTTTCGCTGTCAATTTGTCTACTTTTGTTGGCATTTATGCCGTTTTTAAAGTTGAAACGCTTTTTGCTGATACCAATGACGCTGCAAATTCTGTGCGACGGAATTATTGCAATTGCGATGAGCGAGAAGCGGTTTGACTACAAATACAAGACGGTGACGGCGGTGGCGGTGATAAGTGCGGTGCTGCCGCCCGTAATGGCAATATTCATACTGAACAGATGGGGCGGCGGATACGTGGTGAGGATATACGCGTTGCTGTTCGTATCTCTCTGCCTTGCCTCCTACTCGCTTCGTAAAATAATGAAAAGGAAGGAGGGGAGCGGGCACGGTACGGCAAAATACGTCATTCGCTCCTCGGCGGCTCTGCTGCCACACAGCATTTCGGGAGCTTTGTCAATACAGGCGGACAAGCTGTTTATCACCGCCCTGATGGGTGCTTCCGCTCTGGCAAAATACTCCGTCGTATATTCTCTTGGCATCGGTCTTCAATTTACCGTAGGTGCAATAGGCTCGGCTCTTACGCCCTGGATAATCAGGCGACTCGACTCTGGTGAGATGGAGAAAATATCCCGACTTATTCTGCCGATGGCAATTGGCTACTCTGCCCTGTCGCTTTGTCTTGTGGCGGTAGCACCCGAGGCGATGCTGATACTTGCACCGAGGGAATACCTTGACGCCCTGCCCGCTATATTGCCCATCGCCCTGTCAACCCCGCTGTATTTCATCTCCTCGGTGGCGACGGTGGGAATATCCTATTCGGGCAAGGGACGGTATGCGGTCATAGCCTCACTTACCAGCACCGCACTTTGTATCATCCTTAATTATACGCTGATCGGCAGATTTGGTTTCGCGGGTGCAGGAGCGGTATTGCTTATTTGCCAGGGAGTCAACGCCGCTCTGGGAATTTATTTTCTTTGGCGGGTGGGACTGTCGGATATGCTGCCCACCTTCTGCATTGCAATTTCTGCTATCGCGGGCTGTGGTGTGGGTCTTTTGATATACTCCCTGCGGGAGTCGGTGGGTGCAAGGCTCATAATACTGCTTCTGCCCGCCGCAATGCTGCTTTACTGTATGAAAAGGGCGGGTGAGCTCGTACTTGAAAAGGGCGGCAAAATCAGCCCGTAATGTTTATTTTGTTATAGAAAAAGGGGCTTTTGAGCCAAAAACTCATCTGCCCCGTTTTTTTCAGTACTCATCAGACCTCTGCTCCCGAGCCTCTACCGAATAGGCTGAGAGAAGCTGGGCAAAGCCCTCGCTTGACTCAATAAGTATCTCTGCCCGCTCGTGTTTTCCCGATGTGGTTATTCTGTATATCTCATCGGGGTCAAGGGTGGGAAGGTAGGCGTATTTCTTCACCTCATAGGGTGTTTTATGCTCCCTTCTCTGCTGACGCGACTGCCTCTCAACTCTCACTATTTCATAAAGAGGAATACGGCAAAGCGTAGTCTGCCGCTTGCCCGTCTGCTGTCTTACGACGAAGAGGGGTGTACCGTCGCTGTCTATAAAGATATCGTAAAAATAGATCGGCAAGATATATTTCGTGTAAAATGCAAGTGCAAGAGTCAGAAGGATGACGCCTGCCATACTTACCAGACCCCGATATAGCGGAATAAGGGTGGACAGGGTAACAAGGGCAAATGCAAGCACGAAAAAAAGGACGAATAGCCTGCGTGCCTTTTTATTTGAGGGCTTTGGCCTTACGGAAAATTCTTGTATCATATCTCCTCCGGAAATCTTCATTAATAAGATTATATAGCAAATAAATGAAAAAATCAAGTAAAAAATTAAGAAGCCCGGATATCCGGGCTTTTTATTAAAATGTCGGTTAAAAGATATCGTCCCTGCCGTAATACATATCACGCTTTTCCTCATCGGTAAGCTCGTCAATATCTAATCCCTGTCGCATAGCAGTCCAGGCACGGTTGGGTACGGGAGGATTAAATGCGGGAAGCTCGATGCCGGGAGTGTTGATGCCTGATACGGCACCGGGGGCATCCTTACGGTAATTTCTCACGTTTTTCTTCTCGGTTTTGTCGGTTGTTAATTGGGATTTATCCTTTTCCATAATTGACTCCTTTCTTTGATGCATAGTTATTTTGCTCAATCGGGAGGCGAATTATAACCGAGGGTTGATTTTTATTTTTATTTGTGGTAAAATAGCCGTAAAAGAGGATGCATTTGTGTCCCGACGCTGATTTAAGGAATAATATATGCTATACAATAATTTAAGCGGATATTTCAGAGAAAAATACGGAAGACGGCTTGGAAAAATATGTATTGACGGCGGCTTCTCCTGTCCCAACCGAGACGGCAAGGTAGGACGGGGCGGCTGTATCTTTTGCGGCGAGCGAGGTGCGGGCGAGCATATTGATCCGAGGGCGTCTATAAGGGAGCAGGTGGCGAATGCCCTTCGCGATGCGGAGGAGGGAGATATGTTCGTTGCCTATTTTCAGAATTTCACCAACACCTATGCACCCGTGGATCTGCTTCGCGAGAGATACGATGCCGCACTTACCGACGAAAGAATAAGGGTTCTTGCCATCGGGACACGCCCCGACTGTATTGACGAGGAGATTGCAAGGCTTATCGCATCCTATCGCGACAGAGTGGACGTGTGGGTCGAGCTTGGCCTTCAGACTGCAAACGACGACACAGCAGAGCTGATAAACCGCGGCTATGGCACAACCAGGTTTGAGGATGCAATGGAGATACTGAAAAGGCACTCTATTCCCGTAGTGGTGCATCTTATCGTAGGTCTGCCGGGCGAGGATATAGAGGACGTCAAGGAGACGGTGGAGTACCTTCGGGGCTTCGATATTTTCGGAATAAAGATACATTCAATATACGTAATGGCCGGCACCGCTCTTGAAAGAATGTATA
>JAZNWM010000130.1:0-7376 GCA_045593345.1 Eubacteriales bacterium | reverse complement strand
GGATTTTGCCGAAGGCAAGTAGGGACTTTACAAGGCGAAAGCCTTAAAAAGACACTAAAATTTATTGCTGTATGGCTTATGGGTTCGATTACCTTATAGCTAACGCCGATGAGCAGAAAACGAACAAAAAAGAGAGCGAAGAATGATTTATGTGGAAGGCTCCCTTGTGTAAAGGGAGCTGTCAGCAAAGCTGACTGAGGGATTGTTCTGTAAGTCTTTATGTTTCTTACAATCCCACCGTCATTTTCTTATGAAAATGCCACCTCCCTTTACACAAGGGAGGCTTTGCTGGAACCCGTTTACGGGTAGCAAGTAACAATTGCATGGCTGGCAGGCCAATCTGAAACGCACTTGTGCGTCGCCGGTAGCGGTCAGGGCTATGCCCGAAAATGAAATCCCCCCGTTCTACGGGGGGATCTTTATTATAGACTCACAAAATCCTTCATCGGTGAAAAGCGTTGCACCGGTTTTCGGTGCTTTTTTTCGTGTAGAAATATCGCCATAGAAATGGATTCACAGGAAGCTTATCATAGAAATGCTACCGCCTTCTCCGCATCATACCGGCTGCCGCTACCCCTTTTCTCCCCCCTTCTTACGAGGTTGCCCTCGCTTGTTGCTCCTCTATCCCTGACAAGACTAAATCGAGAGAATTCAACATTTGAATTTACAAAAATGTCGACAATAAAAAAAGCTATCCTTTTCCGTTGTTGGAAAAGAAGAGTAAAAGCAACATTGTATTTTTCCGCATAGGCAAAAATGAATTTTCAACATCGGAATTATGTCATTTTTTGAGCATTTTTTCGCATTTCTGCAACACATAATGTCATTTCGCGGAATAGTATACTTTTTAAGACGAGGTTTTCAACAGGGTTTTGGGGGTGAAATTTTGAAAATGTGGAAAATTTTCTGTCGTTATCCACATTCGTCAACACTTCCTTCGGGCTGAAACGGAAAAGTGTAATTTCGGCTTTTTCGCCATAAAACGCCAAAATTTGCCCTGTAACCGCGAAAGCCTTCTCGGGGTATTCTCATACCGTATTTTCGGCCTTTGACTCTTATATGCTAAAATTTCGGGCTCTATAGCTATTTCTCCCCTGCCCTGCCACAGCGATTGACACCGATAAAAAAAGACGCCTTCCTATGATTTACAAAATCACAGGACGACGGATGGCAGAGCTTGACTGTTAATACCGAATAAAAAAAACAGGCACAAATTCTGTGCCTGCTTTTTTTATTCTTACTGAAGAATGTAGATGAGTGCGATTGCGAGTACGCTGATCGCCATAAGGCCCGCAAGGATACCCGACATCACTTTTACGAAGAGAGAGTTTTTCATATATGTAATTCCTTTGCTTTATTTTGTTTCCTTAAAATATTTTGATATCTCGGCAGTAACGTTCTTCTTCCCTGCCTTGCCTCTGACGGGAATCCTTGAGTTGACAAGAGAGAGTCCCTTCGCAACCGAGTCAATGGGGTCTGAGGGCTGCTTAACCGAAATGCCAAGCACCTTGCCCATCATAATATCAAGTCCGTGAATCATAGAGCCGCCGCCCGTAAGAACGATGCCACCCCTGAACACCTTCTCAACCTGCTCGAGAGGAATCTTCTTTATCGCAACCGCAACCGCCATAAGCAGACTGTGAAGCGGCTTTTCAAACACGCCCGCAATGTCCTCGGAGGAAATGGTCATCTTAACACTGTTGCCCGTAAGCGAGAGTGTACCCTCAATTTCTACGCTGGTTTCCTCCTTGCCCTGCCATACAGAGCCAAGCTGCTCCTTAATAGCTCTGGCAACAGAGAGAGAAACGTTTACACCGCCCTGCTCGCTGATATACTGCTTAACTGCCTTATCAAAATCCTCGCCACCGACGGCTGTACGAGAGGTATGCTTTACCTCGCCGTCGTAGATAATGGCGATCTCGGTTGAGGATGCACCCACGTTAACGGAAACGACGCTCTGCGTCGGGGATTCGCCCGCACCGATAAGTGCAGCAACCGCACGGTTAATAACGTAGCATTCGGAAATGCCCGCATCGTTAAGAATACTGAATATCTCCCGCTCCTGCTTCGGAATAAGGTCGGATGGAATTCCCATCACACAGCGGAGCCGCTCGTCCTTGGGAACCGAGCCCACCACGTGAGATACGATTGACTGGGTGATTTGCCTGTCAAAGAGCAGACCGTTCTTGAAGGGTCGGACAAGAATAGCACGGTCGCTAAGCTCATCGCCCTGCTCAATAGCAGCCTTACCTACCGAAATAATACGGCGACTGTCCCGGTCGATCAAAGCAACCGATTGCTCACGGTATATTCCAGCCATAGTATCGCTCAGGGTTATATTTGCATAGCCTAAGTCAAGCCCGATTTTTGTAACCATGCCGCCATCCTTTCAAGTAGATTTAATGTACCTAATTACACAGGTACAATACATTATACTACATTCCAAGAGAAATTTCAAGTATGTTTTTAAATATAATCACAAATTTTGTCCTTTAGCGTGGTAAATCTATGAATTAGACGGTTATTTTCTGTCATTTTACGCGGAATATCCGATCTGCCGACCAAAATAACCATACTTCTCGCCCTTGTGACAGCGGTATAAAGCAGATTTCTCGCCATCAGCATAGGTGCACAGGAATACATTGGAATTATAACAACAGGATATTCGCTTCCCTGACTTTTGTGCACGGTTATAGCATAGGCAAGCTCAAGCTCGTCAAGCATATCGTAGCTGTACTCGGCAATTCTGTCGTCAAATCTGATCTTTATAAGCTCTTCCTTAGTGTCAATATATTCTATAACTCCGATATCTCCGTTAAAGAGTCCGATGCCCGTCGCACCGTTCTTCTCCCACTCTATGTCGTAGTTGTTCACTATCTGCATTACTCGGTCGCCCTCGCGGAAGACGGTGCCGTGAGATGTCCTTTCCTTCTTGAATTTAGCAGGGGGATTAAGTCTTTCCTGAAGGACGTTGTTCATATTCTCAACGCCTGCAACGCCCTTCTTTGACGGTGTGATGACCTGAATTTTCTCCCTGATGCCTGTGCCGTAGGTCTTCGGCAACCTCTCGTCAATAAGGCTTGCAACCGTCTCGGCAATGTCCCCCTCTCTCTCTCGTCTGACAAAGAAGAAGTCACTGTCGGTCACGTTGATAAGTGGGGGAGTTCCCTCGTTAATTCTGTGGGCGTTGGTGATGATAAGGCTCTCCTTTGACTGACGGAATATCTCGGTAAGTCTGATGGTCCTGATTCGCTCCGAGCCGATAAGGTCGGACAGCACGTTGCCTGCACCAACGCTGGGAAGCTGGTCGGAGTCACCGATAAGGATAAGCCTGGACCCACGCTTCATCGCACGAAGCATTGCGGCGGTAAGCGAAAGGTCAAGCATCGACGCCTCGTCAACGATAACCACGCCCTCGGAGAGAGGATTACGCTCGTTACGGCAGAAGCGGATACTGCCGTCGGTGGTTCGCTCCATCTCCAGCATTCTGTGAACCGTCTTGGCCTCCTCGCCGGTAGCCTCGCTCATTCTCTTCGCCGCCCTGCCCGTAGGTGCGGCAAGAACGGTCTTCTGCCCCACGCTCTTGAAGATAGACAGCATTGCCTTTACAACGGTGGTCTTTCCCGTTCCGGGACCGCCCGTAAGTATCATTACGCCATTCTCAAGAGATGCGTAAAGAGCAGAACGCTGAAGCGGTGCGAAGGATATGCTGAGTCCACTTTCAACCTTCTCGATAAGCCCCGCAATATCGCCTGCACCGTAATGGATTGCAGAGGCAGTAAGACGCGAAATGCTGCGGGCAATAACCTCCTCGTCCTCGGCGGTGGCGTTGGTCATAATATAGTTTATATCTCCCCTCTTATAGCAGGCAAGCTCGGAGGAGTCAAGAAGAAAATTCAGAGTATCAGAAACAGTATTGCCATCGATCTCAAGCAGCTCTGCCGCCGCCGGAACAAGCTCGGCTTCGGCAAGGCAGGTATGACCGCTTGTAGCGGCGGTATGAGACAGAATATAGGTAATTCCGCTGAGGATTCTGTCGCTTGAGGCGAGGTCAGCCCCAAGGCTCTTTGCAATAGCATCCGCCTTGGCAAAGGGTATGCCTAGCTCGCCGTCACAGAGAATATAGGGGTTCTCCTTTATGAGTCCGACAGCACCCGCACCGAATCTCTTATAGACCCTGGTAACCTCTCCTACGCCCATATAGTCCTTGCAGAACATCATTACCCCGCGGATGCCCGACTGCTGACGGAAGGACTCGGATATTGCGGCCGCCTTCTTCCTCGTGATACCGGGAATATCCGCAAGCCACTCGGGGCGGTGCTCTATTACGTCAAAGGTATCCACGCCGAATCGGTTGACGATCTTAAGTGCGGTGACCGGGCCCACGCCCTTTATCGTACCCGAGGAAAGATACTTGAAAATACCGTCAACGTCGTCGGGCAGACTTTTGTCAAAGGAGTCGAAGCTGAACTGCTTTCCAAACTCCTTATGGAAGGTCCATCTGCCGCGAAGAGTGACCACCTCTCCCTCGTAAGCCATAGGCATAATGCCTACTGCAGATATGAGATTGTCCTCATCGTCAACTATTTCAAGAACGGTATAATCGTTAGACTCGTTATGATAAACGACGCTCTCTATTCTACCCTTTATAGTCTCGGTTTTTTCGCTTTGCTTCATCTTATTTCCCCATATTTTTTCATTAATATCATTATACCAACTTTTTTCTCTTATTTCAAGTATGAAAATGATTTTTGCCCGCATAAAATAATACGCTCGGGATAAAATATCCATATCGAAGGAAAGGAATGGTTAAAAATGAAGAAATTAATATCAATGCTGCTTGCCGCATCAATCTCGGTATCGCTGTTATGCCTTGGAGGAGTGGGGGCATCTGCCTTCTTTGGAAGCGGTGCTGCCGTTGTTGCCGCCGACGTGAATATGATAAAAACAGGTCTTATCGGACGTAAGATCAGCTTTACCGACGGCGACTTCAAGTCTGCCCTTGCTCTTGCGGATTTTGACACTATAACGATTACCGAAATCCCTCTGTCCACCGAGGGCACCCTGCTGCTCGGAGGCAGGCGTGTGGGTAAAGGAAGGGTTATCAAAAGAAAAAATCTCGGAGCTCTGGTCTTCATCCCCGCCTCCGACTCGGTGACCGAGTGCAGATTCAAATTCACCGTCGACGGCTATGCCGGCGGTGCTGAAATTGAGTGTATCCTGAGGTTCATCGACAAGGTAAACTACGCTCCCGAGGCGGTGGGCGACACAATGAGTGCTTCAACCGTAAATACACAGCAATCAATATCCGTATGGGGCAATCTCGGTGCCACAGACCCCGAGGGAGATGCTATGGAGTTTATTATAGTTTCCTATCCCAGACGTGGCAGCATTACCCTAACCGATAAGAGCAGCGGCAGATATTGCTACACCCCGTCGCAAGGCTTTAAGGGCAAGGACAAATTTACCTACGTGGCAAGAGACGAATACGGCAATTATTCAAAGCCAATAACGGTATCGGTCAAGGTAAGCGAGAGAATGTGCGACACCGTTTATCGCGATATGGAGGAGCGTGAGGAATACAACGCCGCCATAGCTATGACGGCGTTGGGAGTGATGAGCGGTGTCCAGATTGGTGACGATCTCTATTTCAAGCCAGACGACAGCCTGACGAGGGCAGAGTTTGTGGCTATGGCGATGAAGTGTGCGGGCATTAAGGCTGACTCTACCCTCGCGAGGACCTATTTTGACGATGATGACCAAATCTCGGTATCGCTGAAAAGCTATATTGCCACCGCACAGCGAACAGGCCTCGTGGTAGGCGATTTCAAGGACGGCAAGCTTCTCTTCTCGCCAAACGAGGAGATAACCAGATACGAGGCGGCAAAAATTCTCGCTGCGATTATCGGCGTCAGCGACAAGGGTGAGGAGAGCGTGTTCGCAGGTGACGGAGATATTCCCGTATGGGCAAGGGCGGGAGTTTACGCTATGTGCTCGCTGGGCGTATTCGACGCAAGCGACACCTCATCTCTTACCGACAGGATTACAAGAGCAGACGTTGCCGAATATCTCTACAGGATTTTGAAGCATAGGTAGAATTAAAAAAGGACACGCGTCAGGCGTGTCCTTTTGTGCTTGTATTATTTAATATTGATCGCGTCTCCCTGCTTCTCTATTCCCGAGGAATAAAGCTCGGTGAGAACCTTTACCATATCGCAAAGATCGCTTACGGCGGCGGTTTCGTTTGCCGAATGCATTGCAAGCTGGGGCAGACCGATATCAACGGTGGATACCGACACTCTGGTGTTGGAGATAGAGCCGAGAGTCGAGCCGCCAACCATATCCGCACGGTTAGAGAATTTCTGCAGCCCAATTCCCGCACGGGAGGCCAGCGTAGAGAATATTCCGTCCGAGATGGCGTCGGTGGTATAACGCTGATTTGCGTTGTACTTGATAACCACGCCACCGCCGAGAACGGGAGCGTTCTGACCGTCGTAAAGCTCGGGATGATTGGGATGGATGGCGTGGGCGTTATCCGCACTTACCATAAAGCTGTTGTAAAGCATACGGGAATAATTCGCCTTGCCTCCCGCAATAGCCGAAAGAGTCATATCAAGGAAGGAGGACGCCGCCCCCTGCTTAGTCTCGGAGCCTACCTCCTCGTTATCAAAGACGGCAAGAACCGAAACGGCCTTATCGTTCTCGGGTGCATCAAGGAACGCACGAAGAGAGGCGTACACGCAGCCGAGATCGTCTATACGGGGAGAGAGAATCAGACCGTCGTTGATTCCGATAACCCTGCCCCGCTCTCCGTTGTAAAGGAAGAGATCGTGGGAGATGATGTCGTCTATCTCTACCCCTGCCTGATCGGCTATGGTCTGCATAAGCGTGCCCTTTGACTCCGACGTACCAACGAGGGGGAGAAGGTCCGACGCGGGATTAAACTTATACCCATCGTTTACGCCTCGATTAAGATGTATCGCAACGCTGGGAATAACGGCCACGCCGCCAACGTCAACGAGAATACTCTCTACACCGCTGTCGGTTTTAACAACGATCCTGCCCGCTACGGACAGCGGACGGTCAAGCCAGGAATAATAGATCATTCCGCCGTATTTTTCGGTGGCAAGCCTTGTATAAGCTGCTCCGGAAAGCTCACTTTTGATCTTGAAGCAGGGAGAGTCGGAGTGGGATGCACATATCATAAAGCCCCCCTTATCGGTTTTTCCCTTGAAGGCAATTATTGAAGATCCTCCGCGGATAACGAAATGGCGTCCGCCGTCAGAGAAGGCTGTGGGGTTGTCCTCTCGAAGCTCGGTAAAGCCCGCGGCAATGAGTGCCTCCCTGACGCTGCTTACCGTATGATAGGCGGTGGG
>JAZNWM010000129.1:0-7581 GCA_045593345.1 Eubacteriales bacterium | reverse complement strand
CAAGGGGCTGTCACATTTGACGAGAACGAAAAAATCCGAAAAGGACATGAAAAAAGCTTTAACTAAACAAAAAGTGTAAATGAGATAGTAAAAGGTTGAAATTCTGCGAATTTCTTCAGTTTTTATGGATTTTTTCTACCGCCGTTTGCTTCCTCTCGCCGTATGTATATACGCCTTCGGGTCGCAATGCGACGCTTCTCGCCTAAATCTGACTATCCCCCTAAAAAAATAGGGGCTGCCTCAAAAGACAGCCCCCCCTTAAATGCTGATTTTCAGTTGATAAATAATAGCAGAAGTAAAATAAGTGCAATTTCACGGTCGCCGTTTTTTGAAAAGAATAGGAAGGCGGCCGTCGCTAAAATAAGTATTTCCTCTGTGCCGATCTTCGGCATACTGAGACCGAGTCCGCCCAGCAGACCTCCCTTGTCAAAAAGCCCCGAGAGAAAGGGAATTGAGAGGGAGGATAGAACGCCTCCCGATGTCTGAACGCTCTCACGCTGTGTCGATTCGCCTGCGTCGGCGGTATTCGTCATAATCGGGTTTTCCGCTCCCCCCTCGCTCCGCTCTATAAAGGCGGTGCCGTCGTAATTCTCGGGCGGCATAAGTCTGTCGGGCGTGTCGGGATAAAAGCTACGCGAGTACATCCCGTCACCTCGCCTTCATCATCTCAAGAATATCGGCTATGGATATCATTGAGTCTATTGCTCTTGCACGCTCCTCGGATACGTAGGGCTTAAGTGCTCCAAGCAGCTGGGTTCTGTGTCCTCTGGTATGACTTATCGGGGAATGGCTTTTCACCGTCGGCTCTGCCGATGTCTGCTCGCTGATTTCGGTTGGCTCTTGGGTCGGCGGCTCTACGGGTCCACCCACCCCGTCCTTCTGCTTCATCAGACCTGATATCTGCTCGATAATCTCGGGGTTTTCCATTATCAGCCCGATTACCCGACCTACGTCGATGCTTTCCTGCTCACTCATACGCCCACCTCACTTACGCTTGTATTGGTTCAGCAGGCGAACCGCATCGGACAGATTTATCTTTTCTGCCCTTGCCGCACTCCTCATTTTCTCAAGCTCGGTGTGGGGCGGTGTCTCTCTCGGCAGGGAATAGCCGTAGCTGTCTGCGATCCTCACAACCTCCGCCCACAGTCTGTCGTCGGGCAGGGAGGCGAGGGCCTCCAGCTTCTCTCTGTCAATTCTCATATAATTCCTCCTTTTCATTGCTGTTATGAATTATATGAAATTTCGGAGGAAGGGTGAATTTTTCTTGCTTTTTATTTTTTCCGTCGCATAAGCGACAGAATGGAGATTGTTATGAAATGCCTTTGCTTTTCCGATTCCCACGGCACAAGTGCGGGAATGCGGCGTGCCTTAAGTATGCATCCCGATGCCGAGGTGGTGTTCTTCCTCGGTGACGGCCTTACCGACGTGGAGGAGCTGATATACGACCGCCGCCGCAGCTGGATCTGTGTCCGCGGCAATTGTGATTATATCGGCTCGGTCGGTGACGTGCTTGTAAAAAAGACCGACAGCATCACCCTTATGGGACGTCGTATAGTCCTTACTCACGGCGATTTTTACGGCGTGAAGGCTGGACTTGACGGCATAATGGTGTTAGCTGTCGATCGTAATGCAGATATTGTTCTTTTCGGTCACACTCACCAACCGCTCGAGAAGTATATCCCTACCGAAAGCGGCGGATATTATCTTTTCAACCCGGGCAGCATCGGCAATGGCTTCAGGGGTAGCATAAGCTACGGTGTGATCAATATTACCGAGCAGGGAATACTCCTATCCCACGGCTATTTCTGAGCGTTATTTAAGCTCTGAAAGGCGGGACGCTATCTTCTCTGCCAGCCGCTTGCAGATGCCCTCCGCAAGCGTGGGCTCATCTCCCTCTGTCATCACGCGGATAAGCGGCTCTGTACCTGAGGGACGGATGAGAATTCTGCCGTGAGCTCCCATCTCGGCCTCGGCATCCTTTATCATAGCTCCGATTACCTCATCGGACTTGAATTTCGCCTTTTCCTCTGCGTCAGCGTGGACGTTTATCATAAACTGGGGGAATTTCTTCATAACGTCGGCAAGGGTTGACAGACTCTTGCCGCTTTCCTTTATACAGCAGAGCAGGGCAATGGCGGTAAGCTGACCGTCACCGGTGGTTGATTTTTCGCGGATAATGATATGTCCCGACTGCTCGCCTCCGAGATTAAGGCCGCCCTCGTTAATTGCCTCCAGCACGTATCTGTCGCCCACCTTGGTGGCAAGGAAGCCTATCTCACGCTCCTCGCAGAATCTGATAAGTCCCAGGTTGGTCATAACCGTACCCACAAGGGTGTTGCCGTGAAGCCTGCCCTCCCTCTTGAATTTCTCCGCAAGAATGGCGAGAATATAGTCGCCGTCTATCTCGCGACCGCCCCCGTCTATGGCGAGGCATCTGTCGGCGTCACCGTCAAAGGCAATTCCAACGTCCAGCCCCTCCCGAAGAACAAGCTGACGCAGTCCCTCAAGATGAGTCGAGCCGCAGTTAAGATTTATGTTTACACCGTCGGGCCTATCCGCCAGCATATAGCATCGGGCACCCAGCCTTGTGAATATCCTCACTGCCATATCCGACGCCGAGCCGTTGGCACAGTCAATGCCCACACGCATTCCGTCAAGCGATACCGATGCCGACTCAACGAGATAATCAATATACTCGCCGATATATCTGTCGGTGTCGTCGCCGCCCATTGTAAGCCTGCCGCGAACGTCCGCACGGGTAAAGTCGGCGTCGTTGAGAATATATCTCTCGATTTTTTCCTCTATCTCGTCGGACAGCTTGAAGCCGTCCTTACCGAATATCTTTATTCCGTTGTATTCCGCGGGATTGTGGGATGCGGAGATCATAACACCCGCGTCAAAGCCGTGCTTCACCACCAGATACGCTACCGCAGGGGTAGAGCATACCTCAATATGGGTCACGTCACCGCCCGCCTCGGTCACTCCCTCCATAAGCGAGTCGGCAAGGTTGAAGGAGGACAGCCTTGTGTCCATACCGATAAGAACCGACAGCCTTCTGTCATCCCCCCTTGGCAGAGAATCAACAAGTGCCCGTCCTACCAGCCTTGCGAGAGCGAAGGTAAGGGTTTCTCCTACCACACCGCGTATTCCGTCAGTACCGAAAAGTCTTCCCATATATACTACCTTCTTTCCTTTATGCTCTTTCCGTCGTATATAGTCTGTGACGGAACAGTTCCTCTTACGCAGGAGAGGGGATAAACCATAGCCTCCCGTCCTACGATGCTGCCGGGACAAAGCACCGAGCCACAGCCCACCTCAGCAAGATCACCGAGAAATACGCCTATCTTACGCAGACCGCTGTCCATACTCTCGTCGGCATCTCTCAGCAGGATTTCCTTTTTGTCAAGCCTGAGGTTTGAGGCAATTGCCCCCGCACCCAGATGCGATTTGTAGCCGATAATGCTGTCACCCACGTAGTTGTAGTGGGGAAGCTGTGCTCCGTCAAATATAATGGCGTTCTTCACCTCGGTGGAGTTGCCGATGACCGCACCCTCGCCGATAATGGCGTTTCCGCGGATAAATGCACCCGGGCGAATCTCCGCCCCGTGACCGATTACGGTAGGGCCGACAATGGTAACGCCATCCCATATTTTCGCATCCTCCGCCGCATACACGCCCTCTGCTATCTCTCTGTAGGAGACGTCAAGCGACGGAATTATGTTATTTTTAATAAAGTCTGCGATCCTCGGCAGAGCCTCGTGGGGATATTCGCAGCCGCAAAGCAGCTTTCCCGCAATAGTGTGACTTAAGTCAAAAAGCTCCTTGGTCTTTAAAATCATAAAGAGTTCCTTTCTTAATTGTTTGACACAATTACGGCAAAAGAGCAATAATTGTGTCAAAAAGCATTTATATTTTATTCGGAAAATCCAATATTGGTGCTTATCTTCCCAGGCCTGCCGCACCGACGATGCCTGCATTGTTGCCGAGAGAGGCTACCTTTATCTGGGTCTTCTTCTCGTTGGCTCTGGTGTACTGCTCGCTTGCCACGATGATGGAGAGGGGATCAACAAGCTTCTCCTTCTCGCCCGACACACCTCCGCCGATACAGATTATCTCGGGCTGGAAGGTGTTTATGAGGTTGGTAATACCTACTGCAAGATAGTTTATGTACTCGTTTACAAGTGCCTCGCCGTGAGCGTCGCCGCGATACTTTGCGGTGAAGGCGGTTCTGGCACTTACCTTACCCTCTCGGTCTGCACAGTCGAAGAGCAGGGAGGGAATGCCCTTTATCTTCAATTCACGCATCTTCGCCTTGGTAATGTCGGTAAGTGCGGATGCAGAGGAATACGCCTCCCAGCAGCCACGTCGTCCGCAGGAGCACTGTCTGCCTCCCGCCACGATAACCATATGACCAAGCTCCGCACCCGCGTCGTTAAGTCCGCCGGAGAAGATCTTGCCGTCGAGGATTATGCCGGAGCCTACTCCTGTGCCGAGGGTGACCATTATAGAATTTTTACTTCCTCTTGCCGCACCGACCAGAGCCTCGCCGAGAGCCGCCGCGTTAGCATCGTTTGCTATATAAACGCGGGAGATGGGCAGATGCTTCTTGAATATTGCCGCCATAGGGAAGTTTTTGAAGGGCAGGTTGTTGGCATACTCAACCATTCCGAGTCTGTTGTTTGCAATACCGGGTGTTGCAATACCGATATACTCAATATCGTCAATAGTCAGCTTGTTCCTTACGATAAGCGATTGTGCAAGCTCGGCCATATCCTTAACGATCTCCTCACCGCTTCTGGACGCCAGGGTAGGACAGGAGTCGCTGTCTATGATATTAAGCGATGCGTCGCAAAGGCCCGCCTTTATATTCGTACCGCCAAGGTCAATTCCAATAGTATACATAATTTCCTCCGAAATATGATTAATTTTAAATATTTTTATAACCCACATAAATTATAGGTTATTTTACACCTTTTGTCAAGTATAACTTGTCAAAATTTGTTTTTAGCAGGGAAACCGCCGCTTGTTCACAAAAAATTAACAAATATACTTTGCTAAAGCTATTGAAATATTCACAAAAATGGTATACAATAACTACGGTAAAAATAATAAATATATCTGAAAGGAATTTTGGTTTATTTTGGCAAGATTCGTATATGCTGATAACGCGGCGACAACTCCCGTCAGCCGCGAGGTAATAGACGCTATGATGCCTTGCTTTGAGAGCGAATGGGGCAACCCCTCCAGTCCTCACTCTATGGGCATCAGTGCGAAGGATATTTTAGACGACGCACGCGAGAGGATCGCGGCGGTTCTCGGCTGCAGTGCAGGGGAGATTTATTTCACCTCGGGCGGTACCGAGTCTGACAACTGGGCGATTCGCGGTGCGGCGATGAGAATGAAAAAGAAGGGCAGAACCCACATCGTCACCAGCAAGATCGAGCATCACGCCGTCCTCCATACCTGCGAGGCACTTGAGCGTGAGGGCTTTGAGGTAAGCTACGTTGGTGTTGACGAGTACGGCGTGGTCGACCTGGACGAGCTTCGTTCGGTTGTCACCGATAAGACCGCCCTTGTGGCAATTATGTTTGCCAACAACGAGATCGGTACCATCCAGCCTATTGAGGAGATCGTTGAGATCGCTCATTCCAAGGGTGCTCTTATGTTTACCGACGCCGTTCAGGCGGTTGGCAACCTTGACATTAATCTCTCCGAGCTGAAGGTGGATATGCTGGCTCTTTCGGGACATAAGCTTCACGCTCCCAAGGGCATCGGTCTCCTCTTCATCCGCAAGGGTGTGGTTATTTCTAATCTTATTGAAGGCGGCGGCCAGGAGAAGCGTAAGAGGGGCGGAACAGAGAATCTGCCTTATATCGTCGGTCTGGCGAAGGCTCTTGAGCTGGCGAAGGAGAATATGAAGTATCTTCCCGAGGTTGCAGCCCGCCGTGACAGACTTATCGAAGAGCTTACGAGGATCCCTTATTCCAAGCTTAACGGCCACCCGACGAAGCGTCTGCCTGGACTTGTGAATATCGGCTTTGAGTTTATAGAGGGCGAGAGTATGCTGCTCTGGCTTGATATGAAGGGCATCTGTGCCTCCACGGGCTCTGCCTGCTCCTCTGCATCGCTTGATGCATCCCACGTTCTTCTCGCTATCGGCGTGCCTCACGAGAAGGCACACGGCTCCTTGAGGCTCTCTATCTCCAAGGACACGAGCGACGAGGATATTGACTATATCATAGAAAACGTAGCTCCTATTGTGGAGAAGCTTCGTAATATGAGTCCTCTCTGGGAGGATGTTATGAAGCGTGAGGCGGCTACAAAAAAATAAAACAGGACGGAAAAGAAATGAAATACAGCGAAAAGGTAATGGATCACTTCACCAATCCGAGAAACGTTGGTGAGATTGAGGACGCCGACGGCGTAGGTACGGTCGGCAACGCCAAGTGCGGCGATATTATGAAGATGTATCTTAAGATTGATGAGAACGGTGTGATAGTTGACTGCAAGTTCAAGACCTTCGGCTGCGGTGCAGCTATCGCTACCTCCTCTATGGCAACCGAGCTTGTTAAGGGACATACTGTTGAGGAGGCTCTGAAGCTTACCAACAGTGCGGTTGTAGAGGCTCTTGACGGACTCCCCGCGGTTAAGGTGCATTGCTCGGTTCTTGCCGAGGAGGCTATTAAGGCGGCTGTTGCCGACTACTATAAGAAGATCGGCAGACCTATTGATTTTGATTACGATCCCGACCACGATCACGACCACGATCACGAGGTGGAAGAGGACTAATCTACACTATTTGACAACAATAGCTTGCAAAATCCGCGATTTTCGGCGGATTTTTGCCTTTATTGGAGATTTGCAAATGAAAATTCTTGTTGGAATCAGCGGCGGCGTTGACTCTGCCTTTGCCGCGAAGAGGCTTATGCTCCTGGGCCACGAGGTAGAGGGTGCCGTTCTCGTTATGCACGACTATACCGAGCTTTTGGCGGCACGTGAGGTAGCCGCATCGGTTGGAATCAAGCTTCACGAGATCGACTCAAGGGCTGCCTTTGAGCAGATCAAGGAAAATTTTGTATCCGAATATATTAACGCCAGGACGCCTAATCCCTGCATTATCTGTAACGAGCGTGTGAAGTTCAGACGCCTTTACGATTTCGCTATGTCAGAGGGCTTTGACGCTATCGCAACAGGCCATTATGCCAAGGTCGTAAGTCTTGGGGACAGATACGCCCTTGCTATGCCCGAGGATAGCCGAAAGGATCAGACCTATATGCTCTACCGTCTGCCCCAGGAGATACTCTCCCGCCTTATCCTTCCTCTCTCGGAGGGAACGAAGGACGCGGTGCGTCAGCTTGCCAGAGAGCAGGGCATCTCTGCGGCAGATCGCGGCGACAGCCAGGAGATATGCTTCCTTCCCGACGGTGGCCACACCGATTATATCGAGTCGGTTGCAGGCAAATGCCCCGAGGGCGATTTTATTGACGTTGATGGCAGGGTGCTCGGCAGACATAAGGGTATAATTCACTATACCGTCGGTCAGCGTAAGGGACTTGGTATATCCCTTGGCGAGCGTGCCTT
>JAZNWM010000128.1:0-2345 GCA_045593345.1 Eubacteriales bacterium | reverse complement strand
TACTTTTTTTGATGGGAGCCGTGGCTCGACCACCTCACGCACCCCTGTGCGTGAATGTGGTATTGCTGACGCTGTATGCGTCATTATAATCCACAGGTTTTTCTTCCGTAAACGATAAAAAAACAATATTGCTTTTTAGTTTTATATATGATATAATTAATCTATCAACAAATTTGGCAGGTGGATTATGGACCGAAGATTTGATATTTTTATTTCCTTCAAGGCGACGGATAACGGCGAGGTGACGAGAGATTCGCAGGTGGCGAATGAGCTATACCGTCTGCTGACGCAGAGTGGCTACCGCGTGTTCTTCAGCTCACAGACGCTGCTGGAGGGCAAAAGCTCGGATTTCTCAAGCGAGATCGACTCTGCCCTTGACGAAGCGAGGCTGCTTATCGTCGTTTCCACCAAGGTGGAATACATAAATTCCGGCTGGGTAAGGCACGAATGGAACACCTTTAACGCGGATATACTCAGCAATATCAAGAAGAATGCACAGATAATCACCTTCACCGACGGTATCAACACCAAGGAGATGCCGAGAGTGCTGAGATACGTGCAGAATTACAGATTTGCCGACGAGGACAATATGCTTACCTTCATCAACGGCTTCTTCGGTAATCAGCCTATTGCCGAGCGTGTGGATAGTGCTGATGGCGGCGAGAGGAGAAGCGTCCCCCGCAGGATTTCTGCCGAGGAGCATAGCGTATACAATTCCGCGGGCAAGGGTGAGCTTGAAATTTTCCGCCTTCGCGAGAGGAGAAATTACAAAATCGACATTGAGGCCATAAATTACGTCAAGTCACAGATGAACAGACAGAAATATAACGTGCTGGTGCTGGGCTGTGCATACGGATTTGTTGCCGAGTCGCGATTCGGCCTTGACGACGATATGGAGACGGTCATCTGCATTGACAAGAACGAGGAGGTAATCGAGAAGGCAAAGGAGCTTTACCGAGATTATCCCCATATGAAGTTCTACGCCGTCGAGATTCAGAGCGAGGGCTACGTTGAGAAGCTTCAGTCTATACTTACGGAAAACGGCATTGACGCTATTGACATCGTATACTGTGCCGACGTATTCAGATACTTCACCAACGCACAGACCTGCATCAGAAACACGAGAAAATTTATGAGGGCGGGCGGCTTCCTTATCTCAAAGGGTGGCGACGATGCAAACAAGATGGCATATCCCGACGAGGAGCACCGCCTTGACGATCTGCTCGACGCCTGTCGCAGACTTAACGGTATGCCGAATTACGACGTGGGCAGAGAGCTTCCCCTGTTTATTCAGAACGCGGGCCTTTATATCAAGGATATAAAGATAGATCTGATGTCTACGATAAATATGACCTTTGAGGAGAAGGAAAACCTATTCATCGGCACCTTCGCCCGCAGGAAAAATATCGCAAGGCAGATTCTTGCCCGCGATCCGCTGGCAAAAGCCGAGGTGGAGAGGCTTATCTCTGCGGTAGATCGCTTTGAGGAGATATTCTACGACGCAAGCTTCTGGTACAGCGAATCAAATATGCTGTTCGTTGCACAGAAAAAGTAAAGAGCATCTTGCAAAAGCAAATTCACTATGGTATAATAATGAGGATAACAACACTCACAACTATTGAAAAGAGGATTTAAAATGGCAAAAAGCATTCAGGACATTCTGGCTCTTATAAAGGAAAAGGGCATCAAGATGGTCGACTTCAAGATGGTTGACATCAACGGTCAATACCGTCACGTGACTATTCCCGCAGACAACTTCTCGGAGGAGGTTATGGTAAGCGGTATCGGCTTTGACGCCTCCAACTACGGCTATGCGGTGGTTGAGAAGAGCGATATGGTATTTATTCCCGATCCCGACACGGCTCTTATCGATCCCTTCTGCGACATTCCTACCCTGTCTATGACGGGTAATGCGATGATAATCGATTATCCCAAGAACCGTCCCCTGCCCCAGTATCCCAGAAACATCATCAAGGCCGCCGTTGAGTATATGAAGGAAAGCGGCGTGGCTGACGAGATGAAGATCCTGCCCGAGTTTGAGTTCTATCTCTTCGACGATATTGGCTGGGAGGTCGCGGGCAACTCTATCGGTGTATCTCTCGATGCAAAGCAGTCCTACTGGAACAGCGGCGTTGAGGGACGCGGCGTAATCGTGCCCAAGCAGAAGAACTATCATATAGCAAAGCCCTTTGACGTATCCTACGAGTGCAGAAGCGAAATGTGCATGCTCATCGAAGAAGCAGGCATCGAGCTCAACTATCATCACCCCGAAGTAGCAGCATCCGGTCAGTTCGAGATCGAACCTCAGCTGGGTGAAATGTCCAAGATGGCAGACGCTACAATGA
>JAZNWM010000127.1:0-4298 GCA_045593345.1 Eubacteriales bacterium | reverse complement strand
CTCCTTGGCCCACAGAACGACATGGCTACGATCCGACTTGTTGATCCCGACGCCTTTGAGATAGACCTGATTCTCTCCGACCTTACTCGACTTGGCGGTGAGAGCATCGTGGCGTATAAGCAGGAGGACATAGTTAAGGTTCACGTACATAGCTTCACCCCGGGCATTATTCTTGCCGAAATGCAGAAACACGGCGAATTCCTGACGGTAAAGATAGAGAATATGTCTCTCGGTCACTCGGACAGCGTGAAGAAAAAAAAGAAAATAAAGAAAAAATTCGCCACCGTGGCCGTTGCCTCGGGCGATGGACTTTCGGCTCTGTTTACCGATATGGGTGCAGATTATATCATCAGCGGCGGTCAGACCGCAAACCCCTCTATTGAGGAGTTTATTTCGGCGTTTGACAGCCTTGATGCCGAGAATATCATAGTTCTTCCTAACAACAAGAATATTCTTCTTGCGGCAGAGCAGGCGGCGAGAGTCTACGACCGTGCGAAAATCTACGTCATTCCTACCAAGAATCTCTCCCAGGGCTACGCCGCCCTTGCGGTTATCAACCCCTCTCTTTCGGATATACAGCTTCTTGTATCGGATGCTACTAATGCCATAGAGGGTGTCATTGACGGAGAGATCACCCGTGCCGTTCGTGACGTCACCATTGATGGCAAGGAGATTTCCGAGGGCGATTATATGGCGATCAGCGGCGGAAGTATAGTCACGACCGCAAAAACGCCCGAGGATGCAGTGATGGAGCTTCTCTCACAGAGCGATATTGACCTGTGTGAGATTATTACTCTCTTCGTCGGATGCGAGGTTTCCGCCGAGAGCCGTGTTGCCCTTACCGAGAGGATAGGGGAGGAGTTTTCCGACCTGGAGGTTACCGTATACGAGGGAGGCCAGCAGGTTTACGATTACATTATTTGTATAGAATAAAGGAGCTTCTATGATTAAAATAGTTGTTGATACCAGGGGCGGCGATAAGGGTGCCGCAGAGATGATAAAGGGAGCCGCAGCTGCTCTTGATACATACGAAGGGCTTTCGGTCCTTCTCGTCGGTGACGGTGAGGTGATAAACGCCGAGTGCAAAACTCTCGGTATACCTATGGATCGGGTTGAGATTCTTGACGCACCCCTTGAGATTACAAATTACGACTCACCCGCCGATGCAATCTTCAATAAGACCGAGTCCTCTATGCTTAAGGGACTCAGGACACTTGGCGAGAGGGATGACCTCTTCGGCTTTGTCACTACGGGCAACACCGGCGTTCTTCTTACAGGTGCTATGCGTTACCTGTCGGGTAAGGACAGGGTTCGTCCCGCCCTTGCCGCCGTCCTCCCTGCCGAGAACGGTGGATTTACCTGCCTTGTTGATACGGGTGCTACTATAGATTGCACACCCCAGATGCTTCACCATTTCGCAAGGCTCGGATCGGACTTTATGCGAGAGGCGTATAAGCTTGACAGCCCGAAGGTTGGCCTGCTTTCCAACGGCACAGAGTCCACGAAGGGCAATAAGCTGGTTAAGGAAACCCACCCCATCCTCGCCGCAGACGACAGCCTTAATTTTGTGGGAAATATTGAGGGCAACCGTGCTCTTTCGGGTGATTGCGACGTTCTTGTCTGCGATGGCTTTGCAGGTAATCAGGTAATGAAGGTGACCGAGGGAACGGCCACCAGAATTATTACCGACGTTATGAAGTATGCTCACCGTACGGGCAGCGAGGAGATAAAGAAGCTTGCCCTTCATCTGATGGGTGTTTACGACATCGGCTCGCTGGGCGGCGGCATAATTCTCGGTGTTACGAAGCCGGTTATCAAGGCTCGCGGCAACGCGGGGGCAAAGGCGGTGGTCAACATAGCAGGTATGCTTGTCAATATGGCAGAGAACAGGGCAATATTCGACGAGACGAAAAATCATATATAAAGAGGAAAATATAATGAGCAAAATAAAAATCATATGTACGTCCACGGGCTGCATTGACTACGCCCCCGACAGATATAAGGAGCTTGGCATCGACATTCTCCGTATTCACGTAATCTATGGCGGCAAGGAATATAAGGAGGGGCTTGACCTTGATCCCGTAGCCTTCTACGAATATCTTGAAACCCTTGAGGACCCGAAGAAGAATCTTCCATCCACCGCAATGCCTGATACCGAGGATATTATGGCGGCATTTGACCGTGCTATTGAGGAGGGCTGTGACGAGGCTATCGTGTATACGCTTTCCGCATATCTCGGCGGTACCTATAATAAAATCTGCCTCGTTGCCAAGGAGTATGAGGGCAGGCTGAAGATTCACGTGGTGGATACCAAGATCACCAGCTTTGGCGAGGGCTTTCTTGCCATCTGTGCCGCAAGATTTGCCGCACAGGGTATGTCAAGCGAGCAGATCCTTCGCGAGACCGATTGGATGATCGACCACCAGCTCTTTATCGGTGTTGACGGCAAGCTTGATTACCTTATCTACAATGGTAGGCTTAAGGGTGGTAAGGCTCTTATGGGCCAGCTTCTTAACTTCTGTCCCGTCCTCACGTTCAATAAGGCAGGCGAGTGTGTGCCCCTTGAGAGCGTACGCACACAGAAAAAGGCACTTGCTCGCACCTGCGAGCTGCTGAAGGAGAAGATCGGTGACCGCTCGCCCGAGGATTACGTTCTCTTCCGTGTCTATACAGGACCCTCTCTTATTAAGGTCCTGAAGGAGCTTGAGCCCAAATTCGGTATACAGACCAACCACGAGGACGTTATTATGTCCCCCGTCAGCGGCAGTCATAACGGCCCCTGGCTTGCGGGCTACGGCATAGCCTTCCTCCGTCGCGAGGATGAGCCTCTGGAGAGCTGATATGGTTGAGATCAGAGAGGTAAAGAGCCGCAGGGATATAAAGGAATTTATAGAATTCCCCTTAAGGCTTTATAAGAACTGTCCCTATTTTGTGCCCCCGCTTTATTCGGATGAGAAGAAGCTTCTTCTCGGCGGCGGCAGGACAGAGGATGCGGACGCAGTATTCTACATTGCCATCCGTGACGGAAAAACAGTGGGACGTATCCAGGGAATTTTGCAAAAGGAGTATAATCGCTCTCACAACGAGAAGAAAATACGCTTTACACGCTTCGACTCTATAGACGATATTGAGGTAGCGTCGGCACTTTTTTCGGCGGTTGAGGAATGGGGCAGGGAGCTTAATATGACAGAGATCTGCGGCCCCCTCGGATATACCGATCTTGACCGTGAGGGACTTCTTATTGAGGGCTTTGATGAGAACTCCACCTTTGAGGAACAGTATAACTATGACTATTATCCCCGCCTCATAGAGTCGCTCGGCTACGAAAAGGACGTGGATTGGCTGGAATATGAGCTGAAGAAGCCTGATAAGCGTAACGAGATGCTTTCCCGCGTGGCGAAACGCTCGCTTGAATTAAACAAGCTTCATATTGCATCTACCGATATGCCGAAGAAAAAGTACATAGAGAAGTACCGCGACGGCTTCTTCTCCTGCCTTTTTGAATGCTACCGCCACCTTTACGGTACGGTTGACATTCCCCGCGAGGCACAGGATGAGCTGATTTCCCAGTTTATGATGGTAGTAAATAAGGAATATCTTATCTTCATCTGTGACGAGAACGAGCGTGTGGTCGGCTTCGGACTCTGCTTCCCGGGTATCGGCGATGCAGTCAAGAAAAGCGGAGGCAGGCTTACTCTCCCCACCCTTATCCGTATTCTCAAAACGGTAAATCGCCCCGAGGTTATTGATCTTGCCCTGGTTGCTGTCCTTCCGGAGTACAGAAATGCGGGACTGAACGCTATTCTTATTGACGGAATACTTGACATTCTGGATAGCGGTAAGGTTATAAGCTGTGAAACCAATCTTAATCTTGAAACCAACACCGCCGTCCAGGCACAGTGGAAATACTTCAACGCCCGTCAGCATAAGCGTAGACGTGCGTATATTAAACAGTTAGGAGAATAAATATGCTTGAAAAGCTGAAGAACGTGCTTGCGAGAGTTCTTCCCGACGTGGATATGTCTGGCGTCACAGAGGATACCGGACTTGTTGAGGATCTGGGATTTGATTCTCTCGCCCTTATGATGATGTCTATGGAGATAGAGGATGCCTTTAATTTCAAGTTCACCGAGTTCGTGAAATTTGAAACAGTTGGTGACGTTTGCCGCTATCTTGAAGGTAAAATCTGATAAAAAGACAACTATTATTTACATAACATGCAGTATAGCAAGAAAAACGCCCGAGATTTAGCGTGATACTCTTAACGGAGTATTCACGCTAAACGATGTTTGCCCCCC
>JAZNWM010000126.1:0-9975 GCA_045593345.1 Eubacteriales bacterium | reverse complement strand
CATTGACGTTCAGAACCGTTGCTGCACCTGTGTATCGGCTATGAAGCTTGCGAAGGATATGCTTATCGCAGACGATGAGATCAACACCGTTCTCGTATGCGGCGGCTACCGTAACTGTGACTTCATCGATTACACCGACAGCGGCGTATCCTTTATGTTCAACCTCGGTGCAGGCGGCGGTGCAATTCTTCTTAAGAAGAATTATGGCAAGAACCTCCTCCTCGGCACTCACCTTATGTCCGACGGCTCTGTAGTTCACACCTGCGGATCTAAGGTTGGCGGTATCCTTGAGCCCGTAACTCCCGAGAACTACAAGGAGTTCGGTATGCTTCGTCTTATGGATTCTCCCAAGATGAAGGGCCTTCTTAACACCGTTTCGATGCCCAACTGGTATCACTGCATTGACGAGGCTCTCCGCAAGTCAAATATGACTCGCAAGGATATTGATTACCTCGACATTCTTCATATCAAGCGTTCCGGCCACAAGGCAATGCTTGCCGACCTCGGTCTCACCGAGGATCAGTCCATCTATCTTGAGGACTACGGTCACATCGGTCAGATAGACCAGATCCTTTCCCTCGAGCTTGCTCTTAAGGAGGGCAAGGTTAAGGAAGGCTCTACCGTATGTATGATCGCGGCAGGAATTGGCTACACCTGGGCAGCAAATATCATCCGCTGGGGCTAAAATTTGGTAAAAACCATTTCATTTCTCCGTTTAGTGGGTTGGACGTAGGAAACTACGCCTGACACCCACTAAACGAAGATTTTTCCTCAAATTTTACGGTTTAAAAGCCTTGCATTTCTTCATTCAGACCACTTGACGTAGGGAACTACGCTGTATGTCTGAAGACGAAGCGGTTTTGCTACAAATGTACGCTTTTGTTTACAAAAAGACTATTTTAGCTTGATTTGTTGACCTATTAAATGAAAATTCATCCTTTTTTGAAAGGTAAAAACCATTTATGGCTTATTTTCTTAACACATTGTTCGGATCGATAACCCCGATGTGTATTACGGCTCTTGTTACTATGGCGATTACGCTCATATTCAAGACCTCCTATACCACCAACTTTGCCCAGGGCGTTATTTCCGCCTTTGGTGCATACGTGGTATCAAGTGCAATGACAAAGCTGGGACTCTCCCTTTGGGTAAGCCTTGCTGTCGGTATGCTTGCTTCTATGCTTATTGCGGTGGCTGTGGACGTTCTTATTTTCCGAAACGGCCGTTACGTTAATGCACTCGGTAAGCAGATTATCACGATGGGACTTATCTCGCTGGTCGTTGGCGTGATTCCGCTTATCTTCGGACTCAGCGACCCCGCCTTCAAGAGCTTCGTCAACGGTAATATCGCTATCACCCTTGGTGACGGCAGTATTGCTACCGTAACGAAGAACTCGTTGGTTTGTCTTGCTCTTGCTGCATCGGTTATCGTAGTTATCTTCATTCTGCTTCGCTTCTCAAAGTGGGGACTGTCGGTACGTGCTACTGCCTCCAACGAGTACGTTGCGGGAATGATGGGTATTAACACTCACGTTGTAACCGCTATTTCCTGGGGCCTTGCGGGTGCACTCGGTGCACTTGCCGCTACTATCAACGCCTCCTCGGGTACGGTTGTCAGCGGATACTTTATGACGAACTATCAGGTATACGCGTTCCTTGCGGGAATTCTCGGTGGCTTCTCCACCTTCCACGGTCCGGTCATTGCCGCACTTATGATCCCCCTCGCTAACAACCTGGTGCAGTATTTTGTCAACGTTATCGGAAAGCCCGAGCTTACAGGCTGGTCGATGGTAATCGTGTACGCTGTTGCACTTATCATCATCTTCTTCAAGCCCCAGGGTATTTTCGGCAAAAAAATAGAAAAGAAGGTGTAGCGTTATGGATAAATACTTACTTGACAAATACGCCTTCCGTAAAAGCTCTGCCAAGAATGACGGTCTTACCGTAGCACTTCGCAGCATTGTAAAGAATCCCACGGCACAGATATTTCTCTTTGCCGTAATTATGGCGGTAGTCGGCTATCTCGCTATGGAGAAGGTTCTTCCTTACTCCTGGGCATCGGCCTTCGCCACCACCTTCTCCTACGCTATTGCGGCGGTCGGCTTCTGTCTTCTGATGGGATACTCCGGCCTTGCCTCGCTTGGAACGGGCGGCTTTATCGGTATCGGTACCTATTCGGTTTACTATATTATGGTTGAATCGGGCCTGCCCTTTATGCTTGCCGTTCTGGTTGCAATTCTCGTCGCCGTAATTATCGGTGCGATAGTAGGATTTATTTCGCTTCGTATCGAGGGTATTTATCTGGTTATACTTACTCTCGGTCTGTCGGAGATCCTTCGTAATCTTTATATGGTTCTGGAGGACAAGATTTCCTTTACCAAGAACCCCGTAATTCTTGGCTTTACCATCACCCGTCAGTTTGCCCTTTACGTTGTGCTTGTGTTCCTGGCTATCATTATGATAATCACCAGCAACATTATCAACAGCCCTACGGGCAGAGCAATGCTGGCAATGAAGAACTCTACTGCCGCGGCACAGGCAATGGGTATCAGCCTTATGAAATACCGTCTGCTTGCCTTCATTATCTGTACCGTATACGCGTCGGTTTCGGGTACTCTGCTTATGCTTGTAGTAAGAAACGCGATGGCATCACAGGGCACAGGCTTCTACGCTCTTATTACCTCGCTTAACATTCTGGCGGCGGTTATTATCGGCGGATATAAGTCTATCTGGGGTGCGGTGTTCGGCAGCTTTATTATGTACGGTCTTCAGACCGTAGTTCTTAACAATATTAAGTTCCTTGCAGATAACCCCGTTATCATCACCTTCGTATCGGGTATTCTCGTAATACTCGTCGTAATGTTCTATCCCGGCGGTCTTGCACAGCTGGGTCTTGAGCTTAAGGTGAAGCTGAGGGGCCTGAGGACTAAAATGAGGGAGGCAAAATATGGCAAAGATCTTGGATAAGTTAGCTCCCTCGTCGGCAGAGCGTATAATCAAGCTTCGTCAGAGCTGCGATTGGATAAGGATCGAGCTCTCCGAGCTTCAGGGCATCTATGATGCCAAAAAGCAGAAGACTCTTGATAAATTCATAGCCAAGGCGAATAAGAGGCTTGCCTCCGCGGCGTATCTTGCCTGCGATAAGAGAGAATATGCCGATACCGTTATGGCACAGAAGCTTCAGGAGTATGACGTAAAGAATTATTTATCTCACAGAGCCGCAAATCACAAGGCGGCGAAGGCTATCTTCAAGGCAATAAAGGAAAAGCAGTCCTATTTATCTGCCCTTGAGACACTTTCGGCAGAGGAAAACAAGCTTTCGACTGAAAGAGCAGCATTCGTAAAGAAGCTCTCGGCGGAGAGGGCTGCATTCGTTGCCAAGGGTGGAGAAGCCGATTCGTCAAAGTACGACGCTCTTCGTCAGGAGCTTGAGAAGGAATATGCCGCACTCTGCGACTCTATTGATAAAAAGCACGCAGAGATCGTTGCAAAGAAGCGTCAGGCACTTGAAAAAAAGCTTGACTCTCTCTCCACCGAGCTTGACGGACTTTTAGCCGCCCAGACGGTAAAGCACAAGCTTGGTGATGACGTTCTTCTCTCGGTCAGAGGACTTAAAATGTATTTCGGCGGTCTTCGTGCGGTCGACGATCTTACCTTTGACGTGAAGCGTGGCGAGATCTTCGGTCTTATTGGCCCCAACGGTGCGGGCAAGACCACCGTATTCAACTGTATCACCCGCTTCTACGATGCCACCGGCGGCGATATGTATTTTGAGAATAAGTACGGCGAGGTGGTTGACCTTCGTAATTACAAGGTTCACGACATTATTCTCCAGGGTATAACCCGTACCTTCCAGAATATCGAGCTGGTTAAGGAAATTTCCGTTCTGGATAACCTCCTTATCGCAGGCACCAGAGCCTACAGATCGGGACTTGTCACTCACGCACTCGGCCTCCCCTCTCTCAGAAGAGAGGAGAAGATTATGCGACAGAAGGCTATGAGCGTCCTTAAGTTTATGGGACTTGAGTCTTATGCAGGCTGGCTCGCCTTCGGACTTCCTTACGGTATTCTGAAGAAGATCGAGATCGCCCGTGCACTTATGGCGGATGCCAAGCTTATCATTATGGATGAGCCTGCCGCGGGTCTTAACGACTCCGAGACCGCCGAGCTTACCGAGACCATCCGCAGAATCCGCGATGAATTCGGCGTTACCATCCTTCTCGTTGAGCACGATATGGGTCTGGTAATGAACGTGTGTGATACCGTTTGTGCAATATCCTTCGGTCAGATGCTTGCAATTGGCACCACCGAGGAGATTCAGAATAACAAGGCCGTACAGGAGGCTTATCTTGGTGTGGAGGAGGATGAGTGATGAAGGAACTTCTTAAAATTAAAGATCTGAAGCTTAACTACGGAATGATCTCTGCCATCAAGGGCATTGATCTCAGCGTAGGCGAGGGACAGATAGTCGCTATCCTCGGTGCCAACGGTGCCGGCAAGACCTCTACTCTTAAGGTTATTTCGGGACTTCTGAAGCCTACCTCCGGTGAGGTTATCTTTGACGGAGTCAACATTGCAGGCAAGTCTGCTCATAAGGTGGCAAGGCAGGGAATAATGCAGTCACCCGAGGGACGATTTGTTCTTGTGGGCCTTACCGTTGAGGAAAACCTTCGTGTCGGTGGCTACAACATTAAGGATAAGGCCGAGCTTGCCCGTAACTTCGAGCGAGTTTACACCCTTTTCCCAAGGCTTAAGGAGCGTGCGAAGCAGCAGTCCTCTACCCTCTCGGGCGGTGAGCAGCAGATGCTCGCCATCGGCAGAGCACTTATGGGCAGCCCGAAGCTTCTCATTCTTGACGAGCCCTCTCTCGGCCTTGCTCCCCTTCTTATCAAGGATATTTTCAAAACCCTCGTTAAGATCAAGGAGGAGGGAACCACAATTCTTATCGTAGAGCAGAATGCTCTCGCAACCCTTAAGATCGCCGACTACGCCTACGTGCTTGAGCTTGGCAAGATAAGTATGCACGGCAAGGCAGAGGAGCTGATTAAGGATGAGCGTCTTATTGCGGCTTATCTCGGCGGCTAAATCTCCCGCATCCAATTTTTGAAACATTTACGCTATGGCGTATGTTTAATATTTTAAAAAGGAGAAATCAAATGAAAAACTTTATGTTAAAGGCAATGGCACTTGTGCTCGTTTGCATCCTCAGCTTCAGCATCGTTTCCTGTAATTTCGGTGGCAACGACGCAGACGGCATCAGCAACGAGGTATACGAGGGTGACGTTATCTACGTAGGTAACACCGCTGCTACTACAGGTGCAGGTGCAACCATCGGCGTACCCTTCAACCTTGGCATTCAGGCAGCATTCGCAGCTTACAATGAAAAGGGCGGCTTCAACGGCAAGACCGTTGCTCTCAAGCACTATGACGATATGGGTGACTCCGCACAGGCTGTTACCCTTATGGAGAAGCTTATCCACGAGGATGAGATCTTCGCAGTAGTAGGTAACTACGGTACCTACGCAGTTGCTGCCAACATCGATATTCTTAAGGAAAACCGCGTTCCTATGGTTTACGCAGCAGCAGGTAACAACGTACTCTTCAACTCGGCTGCTACCGAGCCCGGCGACAGATGTATCTTCCCTGTTCAGCCTCTTAACCAGGCAGAGGGTCAGATGCTTATCCTCCGTGCATTCGCTCCCGCATTCGAAGGCGAAACCTACCTCGGTGGCCTTGGCGGAACTAAGGTTGGCGTTATCTCCAACTCCGACGAGGCGAGCCAGTCTATGCTTGCAGGCATCAGGGCAGAGGAAGAGAGATCCAACCTTACCAACATTATCTACCAGAACGTTACCACCGACGACTATTCCGCAGCGGCTGCAGCACTTCAGGCTGAGGGATGTGACGTAGTTATCGTTACCGTTGTTGGTACTCCCTTCATCTCCGCACTTACCGCACTTGCAAACGTTAACTACACCAAGAACGTCCTCACCACCTACAACAACGCTAATGCGGCTGTATTCAACGATGAGAACAGCGTTATGACCGAGGTCGGTCTTAACATCTTCTCCAAGATGACCGTATACGCTCAGGCTTGGCTTGACGTTAACTCTGCAACCTACTACTTCAACCAGAAGGATACTGCTCTTTACAAGCAGTACGGCTATCTTGGTATGATCGCAACCGATCCTGATACCGGCGAAGCACTTGGTGTTCCCGGCTTCACCGAGAAGTACTGGCAGGTTGCTCTTGACATCTACAACTATGCGGCAAAGAGCGGCAGAAGCGACGCTATGTCTATGAGCTACAACTCCTATGCACTTGCAGGCTATATCGCAGGTGACCTCTTCTGTCAGGCACTTACCGAGCTTGCAGAACAGGGCAAGGATCTTACCAGAGCTAACCTTGTTGATATTCTTGAGTCCAAGGAGTTCAAGGTTGCTATGGCTGACTCCATTTCCTATCAGAACGGTCTTCGTGAGGGCGTACAGTCCTTCTCGCTTACCGTATTCTACGATACCGAGACCGTTACCAATGACGGCAAGCACGTTGCATCCAGTATGACAGTTCATCCTCTTACCTCTATGGATGACTACAGAGCCCTTATCGGCAAGTAATTATTTAATATATCCTCTGCCCCACACGGGGCAGAGGAGAACCTATCTTAGCATCTGAAAAACACATTATAGCTTATTAATTCGCACCACTTACTTAAGGTTGAATTTGATCCGTCGCAGGACGGTTGAATATAAAAAATATTAAATTAAAGGAGATATAACAATGGCAAAGTACGTATCTGTTACAGAAGCCCTTGAGTGTGTTAAGAGCGGCGATTATATCGTTACCGGTCTTGGCTCGGCAGAGGGCAGGGAGTTTATGACAAATCTTCACACTATTGCAGACAGGGTAAAGGGCGTTCTCGTTTCCAACTGTCTTCCTATGGGTGCGTATGAATTTATGATCAATCCTGAATACAAGGATAGCTTCAGGACCGAGGGCTGGTTCTACACCCCCCTTCTCAGAAAGGCACATAAGAACGGCAACGTTTCCTTTATCCCCAACCACCTTCACCTTGCGGCAAAGAAGAGACTCTTCTACCGCGAGCCTGATATCTACGTTGGTATTGCTTCGATGCCCGACAAGCACGGCTACGTGTCTCTTTCTCTTTCCAACACCTACGAGATGCAGATGATCAAGAAGGCTAAGACGGTTATTCTTGAGATCAATCCTAACGCACCCAGAACCTTTGGTGACGTTCAGCTTCATATAAACGACGTTGACTATCTCGTTGAGGTGGATTATCCTATGCCCGAGATCGCAGACGCAGTTCCTAATGAAAAGGATCTTGCCATCGGTAAGCTTATTGCAGAGATGATCCACGACGGTGACTGCATCCAGCTCGGTATAGGCGGTATTCCCAATGCGGTTGCTGCCAGCCTTTACGGTAAGAAGAACCTCGGCGTACACACCGAGATGCTTACTACCGGTATGGTACAGCTGGCTAAGGCAGGCGTTATCAACGGTAAGTGCAAGCAGATCAATAACGGCAAGATGGTTGCCGCATTCGCTATGGGTACGAAGGAGCTTTACGACTTTATCGACGATAACCCCGCGGTTGAAATTCTTGACGGCGGCTACGTAAACGATCCCTACACCATTATGCAGAACGACAACCAGGTTTCCATCAACACGACTCTTGAGGTTGATATTACAGGTCAGTGTGCATCCGAGTCTATCGGCTCTGTTCAGTTCTCGGGTACGGGTGGACAGTCTGACACCGCCGTAGGTGCACAGAAGTCGAGAAACGGCCGTTCCATTATCGCTCTTTACTCCACCGCTATGGTAAAGGATCCTGCAACCGGCGAGAGAGTTGAGACCTCCAAGATCGTTTGTCAGCTTAAGACGGGTGCCGCAGTTTCTCTTTCCAGAAACGACGTTGACTACCTTGTTACCGAGTACGGCTGTGTATCTCTTCGCGGAACAAGTATTGCAGAGCGTGCTCACCGCATCATCTCGGTAGCTCATCCCAAGTTCAGAGAGGAGCTTCTTAAGGAGGCTGTGGCTCTCGGCATTATCGTTGAGTAAGGTACAGAGCTATGGCAGAATTTCTCTATGAGGGAAAGCGGGTTTACTACGAGGTACACGGCGATCACGGTCAGCCTCTGGTAATTCTTAACGGTATTATGATGTCCTGCGGAAGCTGGAAATCCTTTATCCCTAATTTTTCCCGCAATAATGTAACTATTCTCGTTGACTTTCTCGATCAGGGACAGAGCGAGAGGATGACCGAGAGCTATGACCATACTATCCAGGTTGGAGTGCTTGAGGCTCTGCTTGATCTTCTTCCCTACGAGAGGTACAATATTATGGGCATTTCCTATGGTGGCGAGGTGGCCATTCAGTATGCTGTAAAGCGTCCAGACAGAATAAGGCGTCTTATTCTCGCCAACACCTGTGCCCGCACGTCGGATTGGCTTCGTAAGATAGGTGACGGCTGGAATGCCGTTGCCAGAACGGGCGTTGGCGAGGCATATTATCTCACAACCATTCCTGTAATTTACTCTACCGGATTTTACGAGAGGGAGTCCGCCTGGATGGACAGACGAGAGGGAACGCTTATTCCTTACTTCTCCCGTCCGGACGTTTTGGAAAGCCTTATTCGTCTGACCGACAGCTCGCGTAACTATGATTATACCGATAGGGTAGGCGAGATCAACTGTCCTACGCTTATCATCTCTTGCTCCGAGGACGGACTTGTTCCTCCCACCGAGCAGATCCTTCTTCACGAGAAGATCAAGGGCAGTCACTACGTGACTATAAACGGCTCGGGCCACGCGAGTATGTATGAGGATCCCTCATCCTTCACCGCACTGGTTCTTGGCTTTACCAACCTTCTCGACGAGGAAATCAAAATTTAATTTTTGGAGACTGTTATGGAAAAGAAGTTTATATCTATAGGCAAAGAGGAGATAGCGTATCTTGACATAGGTACCGGCCCCGTAGTTGTTATGGTACACGGAAATATGTCCTCCTCTGTTCACTACGAGCCCCTTATCAGCCGTATCAAGGATAAATACAGATGCATCGCCGTTGACCTTCGCGGCTTCGGTGATTCCAGCTACAACAACCGATTTGACACACTTGAGGAGCTTGCAGACGACGTGAACCTTTTTACCGAGGCACTTGGTATTGACAGCTACTATCTTGTAGGCTGGTCCAACGGTGGCGGCGTAAGCCTTAAGCTCTGTGCAAAGTATCCCGATAAGGTTAAGAAATTCTTTGATATCGAGGGTGCGGGCCTTAAGGGCTATCCTCTTTATAAGAAGGAGAATTTCAAGTCCACCGGCCTGCCTTATGCAAGCAAGGAGGAGATGGCCACAGATCCTATGCAGGTTGCTCCCGTCCTCGCAATATTTGCGAAGGGGGATGCCGCTATGATGACATCCATCTGGGATGCTACAATTTATACGGTAAACAAGCCCACCAGAGAGCAGAACGACCTCTGGATGTCCGAGACACTTAAGCAGCGTAACCTTGTGGATCTTGACTGGGCTCTCGCTAATCTTAATATGTCCGACGAGTACACTCCCTACGGCAAGGGTGACGGCAGCATAAAGAATATCAGATGCCCCGTTGCACTTACTATGGCAGAGAAGGACGTTGTTGTTCCCGACTATATGGTGCTTGATAACTACAATGCACTTGGGGCACTTGCTACACTTCTTCCTTATGAGAATTGTGGACATTCTCCCATGGTTGACTGCCCTGACAGACTTGCAGAGGACGTAGTTAAGTTCTTCTCTTAATGATAATATCAAAAAAACCAACGCTGTTTTAGCGTTGGTTTTTTTGTTAAAGGGCGGTCTGATTTCAGACCGCCCTTGGTTTTTGAATTATTAGTTCTTAGGATTATTAAGAACCTGATCGTTTACAAGAATGTAAGCGGAGTAAGCGGGAATAGTAACCTTAGTTACA
>JAZNWM010000125.1:0-9098 GCA_045593345.1 Eubacteriales bacterium | reverse complement strand
TTTTCTATCATCCCTGCGAATGCTTTTCTCGTAGTATCTCAACGTTTCTTTCCACCTCACGCTTATGGAGAGGATACCAGAACCACAGTACCAAGTCGGATCGTAGCCATGTCGTTCTGTGAGCCAAGGAGTTGATAATATGCCTTGTCTTCCTAAGACCGCTTGGCCTCCGACTTTAAAATATTTTCTATCATCCCTGCGAATGCTTTTCTCGTAGTATCTCAACGTTTCTTTCCACCTCACGCTTATGGAGAGGATACCAGAACCACAGTACCAACGACAGCAGAATGAAGCCGATGGCCGGGATTACGGTGGAGATGTTGAAGATTCCCTCCTTAACACCGTCGGGCAGGGGTACACCGGGAAGCTTTTCATATCCGATGAGCGTAAGGAAGAGTCCGGTAAGGCCTGCGGCGGCCGCCTGACCTATCTTTCTCGCGAAGGAGTATAGGGCGTAGATTGAGCCGTCCTCTCTTACGCCGTTCTTTATCTCGGAGTAGTCGATAACGTCGGTTATCAATGCCCAGCTTACCATTGCGAATACACCAAGACCAAGCCAGGAGAAGACGTTTACTCCAACGTACACCCACACGCTTTTCGGCCTTATTAAGAAGAGCAGAATGCATATCAGTGCGGCTACAAGGTTTGAAGCAACGCTGATCTCCGCCTTGCCGAATTTTACCGACAGCGGCCTTGCCAGGGCGGCGGCAATTACCATTCCGCCCATCATTGCCAGAGTGGACGCCGACTGTGCCGTTGTGTTGGCGTAGTAGTCGGGATAGACGTAATTTGCCATCTGCTGCAGGGTGAATTGTGACAGCAGCATCAGTATTGACGCCACGATTATCGAAATCAAGGCTCTGTTTTTCAAGGCACCGAGGATAAGCCCCTTTACCGCCCCGCCGCCCTGCCGCTCTACGGGCTCGGGTATGACACGCTCGGTAGTCATAACGTAGCAGAGAAGGTAGGACATTATGGCGAGAATTGAGAATACCCCTGCAATAAGGGTAAAGCGTGGCCCGTTCATCTCGGCGATCTCCACACCTCCGACAACCCTGGTGTCGTAGGCCACAAGCGGCACGCCCGCACCAACGATCACACCCGCCAGCGTGCTTCCCATCGTGCGGTAGGTGGACAGCGACTGCCTTTCGGCAGGCTCGCGGGAGATGGTGGATGCCATCGAGCCGTATGGAATGTTGATGGAGGTGTAGAATATGGAGCCCCAGAGAATATAGGTCACGACCAGCCAGAAGATGCGAAAGGTCATTGACGCTGTTGCGAATGCTGACTGATATATAAGGAAGGAGGATATTGCTACAGGTGCTGCCATACGGAGTATCCAGGGCTTGAATTTCCCTGCGGCACGCGGCTTTGCCCTGTCGCAGATACGTCCCATCGTCACGTCGGTGAAGGCATCGACGAATCTTGCCAGCATCATAACGATACCCACAACGCCCGCGGAGATATGCATAACGTCGGTATAGAATTTCAGCAGAAAGCTGGATGAGAGAATGAAGGTAAAGTCGTTTCCGAAGTCGCCGAAAAGATAGCCTAATTTATCCTTTATCCCAAAGGGAGAGGCCTGTTTTCTGATAATCATATAAAATACCTTTCTTAGCCGACCGCCGCCGACGGTTTTATTTATCTACCGTGGCGGAATTTTCCTTGATTTTTTGGTTGACTAAACTATGGTTAGTATGGCTTTTTTATAAGAAAATATGAAAAAAAATAAAAAAAGAATAAAAAACCTATTGCATTTTTATTTCTTTTGTGGTAAAATACCTCTGTGAATCATACTCGCTATGCGAGAAATAATATGAAAGGAAGCAATTATAATGTTAATTATCGAGTACGTACTTCTTGCACTGCTTCTCGTTTCGGCTGCATTTATCGTTGTTGCAGTTGTTCTTCAGAAAACTAACGAGGACGGCCTTTCCAGTACGATTTCCGGCGGCTCGGAGACCTTCTACGGCAAGGACAAATCCTCTAATACCGATAGAGCACTTTACAAGTGGACTCTTGTTGCGGCTATTGTTTTTGCAGTTGCGGTTCTGGCTGTATTCATTATTCAGCCCGATTATGCTGCAAGCTACTCTCTTGAGGATTGGCAGCACAGCAATATTAACAACTATTCCGATCTGTTCAAATAAGACATAGGGTGCCGTAAATCGGCACCTTTTGTTTTTATACCGTTTTTTATTTTCTTACGCTACATACAATAAGTAAAAAACAGGCGTAATATATTATGAAGAAAAAGGATTTTACTAAATTTACTAAAAGAAATACGCATAAAAGACGCACCAAGGAGCAGGCCCGCCGCGAGCTGATGAAGGCAGTACGCGAGAGCGGTGTTGGCTACGAGGGTGTTAAGATACGTGACGTGGAGCTTACGGGCGGCAGCTTCTCCGAGCGGGGCGGCAGACGGCGTAATATTACCGACAGAGGCGTGTTCCGCGGCTCAAGGCAGGGCTACGGCTTCGTCGTGCTTGACTCCTACGAGAGGGATATCTTTATTCCTAAGGGAAATACCTGCGGTGCCATCGACGGCGACCTCGTTGAGATCGTCTATCACAAATTCACCTCTCTGGACGGTGAGGAGAAGACCGAGGGCAGAGTTGTTAAAATAGTCAAGGTGGGTAGGCGTACGGTTATCGGCAGCCTGTGTGACGAGCTTCGCCGCCACGGCAAACGCTATCTTCGTGCCTTCTATATCCAGCCCGACGATGCGAAGCTGTCGGTCACCTTCCCCGTAAGAGATCTTGGCGGTGCCAGGCTCGGCGATAAGGTAGAGGCACTTATTATTCGTGACGGCAGCGGTGAGCCCGCCTGCGATATAGTCCGTATTTTCGGCGGTGCGGAGGATAAGGAGGCAAATTACGCCGCCATCCTTGCCGAGTGCGGCATACCTCTTGAATTTACAGAGGAGGAGCTATCTCAGGCGTCTGAGATGGCGGCAGAGCCTATATCCTTCCTCGGCAGAGAGGATCTTACCGACGAGCTTATCCTTACCATAGACGGCGAGGGGGCGAAGGATCTCGACGACGCTATTTCTCTCCGTCGACTTCCCGGCGGGGGCTACCGTCTCGGCGTTCATATTGCCGACGTGTCGCACTACGTCAGCGAGCGTACGCCTCTTGACCGATGCGTTATGCAGAGGGGAACCAGCGTATATTTTACCGACAAGGTGGTGCCGATGCTTCCGCCCGCCCTGTCAAACGGTGCCTGCTCGCTTAACGCGGGAGAGGACAAGTACGCCATCACCGCCAGGATCAGCCTTGATTCCGAGGGTAATATAACCGACCTCAAGCTTTCGCCCAGCGTTATTCGCAGCCGCGTTCGTGGAGTTTACTCGGAGGTGAATATGCTTCTTTCGGGCAACGCTACGCCCGAGATCAGGAAAAAATACAAGCAGGTCACGCCGATGCTCATAAGGATGAGCGAGCTTTATGAAATCCTCCTTAAGAGGAGTCAGCGTCGGGGTTCTATAGATTTTGAGGCAGACGAGGCTGTGATAATTCTCAATTCGGATGGCAGACCCGTAGGTATTGAGAGACGCGAGCGTGGTCTCTCCGAGCGGATGATAGAGCAGTTTATGATAACTGCGAACGAGGCGGTTGCGGCACACCTCTGGCAGAAGGGTATTCCCTGCGTCTATCGTATCCACGAGGCACCGCCGCCCGATCACTTCTCGGGTTTCCTCTCATATCTTGAGAGCCTGGGCTTCGACGTTCGTCCCTTCCGCCGCGGCGAGCCGTCGCCGAGGGATTTACAGAATATTCTTGATGTTGCCGAGGATAGAGGACTTCTTGCACCCGTATCCTACACTATGCTTCGTGCTATGGCGAAGGCAAGGTATTCTGACGAGCGACTGGGTCACTTCGGCCTGGGGCTTGAGGATTACTGTCACTTCACCTCGCCCATTCGCCGTCTGTCCGACCTCGCCACCCACAGAATTATCAGGCGGGTGATCTTCGAGGGCAAGCGTGCCGAGCTTTATACCTCCTATGCAAAGCGGGCGTCTGCCGCCGCAACCGAGGGCGAGCTTCGTGCCATCTCTGCCGAGCGTGGCATTGAGGATCTCTACAAGGTACTGTTTATGCAGGAGCGTGTGGGCGAAACCTTTACCGCCACCATCACCTCTATCACCTCCTTCGGTATGTTCTGCACTCTTGACAACACCTGCGAGGGACTCGTTCCCATAAACGAGCTTGACGGCGTATATACCTTTGACGAGAGGAACCTTACCTTAAGATCGCGGCACAAGACCTATCGCATAGCCGAGAGAGTCACCGTTCGCCTTGAGGAAGCAAACGTCATCCGCGGAAAACTACGTTTTTCTGTGGTAAAACAGCCAATCTGACAACAATTATTTACAATATATAATGAAAGGAAGAAAAAATGAAGAAAAATCTTACCATTCTTACAGCAAGCTATACGGTATTTATATTCTTTCTTTTTCTTTCGGGAGCATTTTCGGGATTTCTCTCGGACTTGATTTATTATCTGGCGTTTATTATCCCGATTGCCCTGGCACTTCTGCTTACCCGCAAGGAGCTTGGGGATATGCGGGAATATCTAACGATTGACAGGGAGGGCATCTCTCTCTCCTGGCCGGTTATTTTCCCCACCATAGCGGTGACGATGCTCATTTCCTATCTTACTTCCCTCCTTATTTTTGCCATAACGGGTAAGACAAATTACGTTGATCTTGGCGACTCATATATTCTCGCCCTGATAACTCACGCCGTCCTGCCCGCTATACTTGAGGAGGCTCTGTTCAGGTATCTTCCTATGAAGCTTATCGCACCCTACTCAAAACGCGGGGCAATATTCATCTCGGCAATATTCTTCGCCCTGGTGCATCACGATCTGTTTACCATCCCCTACGCCCTCTTCTGCGGCGTGGTATTTATGGCACTTGCCCTGGCAACCGAGAGTATTATTCCTACGATCCTGCTTCACTTTATCAATAACGCCCTGTCGGTAAGCCTGGGCTTTATCTTCTATGACGGTGCGGCGTTAATGCTCTATATCTGGATTGGACTTATGACGCTCCTTTCGGCAATATACATCTACCGCAAGCGTGATAATTATTGGATAGCAATGCTTATGATAAACGATAAGGGTGAGGGAATGATGATCACCACCGAGATGCTGCTGTTTGCATTAGTTACCCTTGGAATTGCAGTGATGAATCTACTTTTATCATAAAAGGAATAAATATGGAAATAAATAATCTTACCTATGATGAAAAATTTATGAGAGAGGCAATGCGGCTTGCTCGTATTGCAGCCGAGCGTGACGAGGTACCCGTCGGTGCGGTAGCCGTCCGTAACGGTGAGATAATCGCCTCGGCATACAACACCCGCGAGGAGTCGAAATGTGCCACCCATCACGCCGAAATTCTCGCTATTGAGGCTGCCTGCCGTGCTCTTGGCGGCTGGCGTCTGCCCGGTGTGACGCTTTACGTCACGATGGAGCCCTGCGTTATGTGTGCGGGTGCCATCATCAACTCAAGAATTGAACGTGTGGTATACGGTGCGAGGGATCATCGCTTCGGTGCCTTTGGCTCTGCCATCGACGTAAACTCTGCGGGGCTTAATCACCGTCCCGAGGTTGTTGGCGGTCTGCTGGGCGAGGAATGTGCCGCGATCCTCTCGGATTATTTCAGAGCAAAGCGATTAAAAAAGGACCTCTGATATTGAACAAAAGAGTACATATTGTTATACAACTGCTCAACAATATGTGATTTGCTTGACAAAATAAGTAAATTGTGCTATTATTTTAATGTTTGGAGCTTTGCTCCGGATAATTTTTTCTGTAAGATAGGTAGAGCTGACGTAGCACTTCCCGACATCCCCCGATCCTGGCGGGCTGCTATGCTGATAAACGCCTGTTTTCGGAAAGCTAATGAAAGGTATTTTTGATTTATGAAAGTCAAGGCATTAAGAGAAAAAAGAGAATTTCAGAATATCCGCGATATGGTCGAGGATATTGGTACGCGTTTTGAGGGCAAGGTCGCATACCGCTACCGCGTGAAGCCTCACGACAAGGAGGCAGTTACCGTCACCTATGACGAGATGCGTGACCACGTTCGTGCCCTCGGCACCGAGCTTGTGGCGAGAGGCCTCGCGGGTAAGAAGATCTGCGTTATCGGTAAGCACACCTATCAGCTTATCCAGACCTACTACGCTACTATGGCGGTAGGCTCGGTCTGGGTTCCCCTTGATCGCGATTGGGCGAAGGAGGATCTGCTTGAAACCGTAAGAAGCGGTGAGTGCGATTACCTTATGTGTGATCTTGACATCAGAGAAAAGTGCGAGTTTATCACCACCGAGCTTGGTATGCCCGCACCCATCTTCCTTAACGGAGACGGCGAGGACAGCCTTATCGCCTGGCGTGAGGCAGGTGCGAAGAAATTTGCCGACAACCCCTCGCTTTACTTTGATGCACCCATTGATCCCGACGCACTTGCAGAGCTTGTGTTTACCTCAGGTACTACCGGACAGGGTAAGGGCGTTATGCTTTCCCAGCGTAACTTTATGTCCGACCTCTCAGACGTTATCCCCTTCATCGACTTCTCGGTAAGGTGTATGAACGTTCTTCCTCCCCACCACACCTACGGCTCCTCGGTTTCTATTTTCGGACAGAACTCCATCGGATGCGACGTATACATCTCCTCGGGCGTTAAGTATATCCTTAAGGAGCTTAAGGAGCATAAGCCCGGCCACCTTGTTGCCGTTCCCCTTTACGTTGAGACCTTCTACAGAAGAATTCTGAAGGGCATTGATGAGAAGGGTAAGCTTGTCGGCGGTCTCGTAAAGGGACTTATCAAGCTCAATAAGGGCTTCCACAAGATCGGTCTCAAGCCCTTTGACGGTCTGTTCAAGAAGATGATCCTCTCTGCCTTCGGCGGCGAGCTTAATATGATCATCTCGGGCGGTGCACCTCTTAATCAGGAGATGGCAGACCTCTTCGACGGTCTTGGCGTTAAGGTGCTTAACGGCTACGGCATCACCGAGTGTGCTCCCATCCTTGCAGTTAACCACAACAATTATATCGTTCCCAAGAGCGTCGGCCCCGTTCTTCCTATCGTTGATTGCCGTATTGCAGACGCAGATGAAAACGGCGAGGGTGAGATCCAGGTTAAGGGCCCCAACGTAATGCTTGGCTACTATAAGAACGATGAGGCAAATGCCGAGGCGTTTACCGAGGACGGCTACTTCCGTACGGGTGACGCGGGCAGAATGGAGATCACCAAGGAGGGCGACAGAATCCTCTATATCACAGGTAGATTCAAGAATATCATCATTCTCTCCAACGGTAAGAACGTATATCCCGAGGAGATCGAGGATGCCCTCAGTGCAACTCCCGGCCTCGTTGATATCGTTGTTTACGAGGGCAAGTCCCGTCGCGGCATCGCCTTCAACACCATCGTCTGCGAGATCTATCCCGACAAGGCATTCCTTGAGGAGAAGGGTATCACCGATCCCCACGCATACTTCCAGAAGTTCGTAAATGAGTATAACAAGACCGCCGTTCCCTATAAGAAGATCGGTCTCCTTAAGGTTCGTGAGGAGGAGTTCCCCAAGAATACACTCCGTAAGATTCTGAGGAGAAAGATGGATATGACCATCGACTAACTTTTGGTATGTGAAAATTGATTAAAATCGTCGTTCGCTCCCGCTCGCAGTAGTTTTCTACAGCTTCGGGTCGTGAACGGCGATTTTTCTTCAATTTTCCCTATCCCAAAAGCGAGTTTTGGAATGTCATATTTTGCAGCAAAAAAAACTTGACACCAGAAAAATAATGCTTTATAATAAAAAATAGAAGAAATAATTAAAATTAAGGGAGAGAAAACAATGAAAAAGGTAATATGCCTACTACTTATATCCGTAATTTGCTTTTCTCTTTTCGGCTGCAGTGCAGGGCCGACACCCGAGACGTTATCTTGCTATGCCGAATACGACGGCGTGGGCTTTGATCCTTACCGTCATATCGAGTCGGTCAAAAGTAGTGGCGGCGAGGTGGTTGAGCTTCAGATATCGCCTTTTTCCTTTGATATCGATAAAGAAGAAGGGCATTACATTGTAAGATATTCCGATGACACGTTATTGTGTATGAGCATTTTTCAAGATGTTGATGCCGCCGCGGCGTGTCACAAGGAGTATAAAGAGACCTATGCCTTTGAAAAAGCAGAAAATCCCTACGCCTTCTGCGTACGTATTGATAATACGGTATTCTGGGGTGCGAACGATAGACAAAACAAAGGTATTATCAGGCTATTAAAGGAGCTCGGCATCCCCGACGAGCAGATCGGGCTGCAGAAAAACAATAGCCATTGGCGTATTGCCCGCAGAGATACGGATAAATCTATATTTGAAATAATGCAGGCCTTTAGCGATAAGGGATATATGATCATAGCGGAAAATCACGTTAATCGTCCTGTTGGGGGCGAGGAGCATTCGGCGGTTATGTTCTATTACGCGTCCGAGGATTACAGCTCGGTATACGAGGTATATATTTTTAGCGGAAAATATGCAAACCGCATTTGCTTATCTACCTTAAGTGCGGTGTTTGAACGGGATTGGATAAAAAACAATGCCGGCCACGCCTACTATTCCTTTGGCGACGGCTACGCTATGTTTATTCTGGGCGTTTCTGAGAATACCAAAAATCTTTGGGATGAAATAAGATAAAAAAACCGAGCATCACGCTCGGCTTTTTTATTCGTCTATATATAGTCGCTCCATTGGAACACAAAGCAGCTTTTAGGCCTATAAAACAAAAAACCTGATATACGTCACCAAGATTTTCGTATATCAGGCTTTTTGTTTTGTCTATTGGTTAGCCATAAGGTAATCGAACCCATAAGCCATACAGCAATAAATTTTAGTGTCTTTTTAAGGCTTTCGCCTTGTAAAGTCCACACTTGACTACAGCAAAATCCTAAAAAATCCATCAAAAATTTATTTGCCCTATGGTGCGAAGCAGTTTTAAAAGAATAGATTTTTTCATAATCAAGCCGATTTTTTTGAGGAATATGTGGATATTTAAGAAAAAATTGGCGATGAGTAGGGAGAAATCTATCTTTTAAA
>JAZNWM010000124.1:0-6123 GCA_045593345.1 Eubacteriales bacterium | reverse complement strand
CGGTATCTTACCTTAACCTTCTGCTCGAAGGGCTCGATATGAATATCGCTGGCACGGTAAGGAATCGCCTCCTTGATAATGGAGTCAACGAGACGAACGGCAGGGTTGTTGATAACCTCGTTCTCGCTGGAGATAGAGGTCTCGCCGCCGAGTGCCTGAATAAGCTTATCGGTCTTCTCGGACTTAAGGTCCTTGATCGCACTCTCGGTAGATTCCTTAGCCGAAATGGAGTCAATATATCTGTCAATCTGTACGGGAGGAACGAGGATAAAGTCGTATTTTGCCGCGAACTGTGTGGACAGAGCCGACAGGGCGTGACAGCTTAAGGGCTTACCCGTAGCGATAAGGATAACGCCGTTCTTGTCCTGGCAGACGGGGATGATCTTATGCTTCTTCATAAACTCGTAGGTGAACTTAGAGAAAAGTCCATCCTGAATATCAAGCATATCGATCTCCACGCAGGGCATACAGTAGTAGGCCGCACGTGCCTCAAGCTCGCTGGTCTCGGTGATGACCTCCTGGGTGAGAAGGAAATCTCTTACGTTATGTCCCTTCGACTTACATTCCGAGAGGATCTCGGCACTCTTTTTTCTTTTAACAAGCTTTTTGTAGATATAAAACTGCAAAAGCTCATGATTTATATTCATAGGGTATTTCCTTTCTTGGGGATAATTCGCCCGAGGCTCTTATATCGTACCCATAATAGAGAGCATAGGAGAGTAAACTCCGATAAACATAACTCCAACTACAAGGCCCATAATAAGAATCATAATCGGCTGGATCTTTGACGAGAAGGAGGCGAAGGATGCCTCAAGCTGGGCGTCAAAGTAATTACACGAGCGTGTCAGAACGTCGTCAAGCGAGTTTGTTCTCTCACCGATGGTGACCATCTTGGTAAGCATCGTCGGGAAGAGTCCCACGCTCTCAAAGGCGTTGGTAAGCGACATACCGTGGCGTACGTAGTCGATGGCGACCTGGAAATGCTTTCTCATATACCTGTTGGTAAGCACCACCGATACGGCGTCAAGTGCGTCGGTAAGGTCGGTACCGCTGGAGAGAAGGAGAGCAAAGGCTCTGGCAAATCTGGCGGTAAGGGTGTTGATCTGAATGGTCTTCAGCAGAGGCGTTTTCAGAAGAAGGACGTCGCGGCAGTACTTTCCACGCTCGGTAAGGAGGAAGAGGAAGATGCCGATGCCGATAACCAGAATCACGGCAATAATTGCCTGCCACCATTCAAGGACGAAGTCCGACATATCGTAGATGACCTTCGTAATGCCCTCGATAGGCACGTCAAGGTCCTTCAGGGCGTTCTTGAACATAGGAATAATGAACACCAGCATCGCGATACCGATAGCCAGAGTCATAAACAGAAGGACGAGGGGATATGCCATCGCACTCTTCAGCTTCTGCTTCATAGACGAGTCACGCTCGTAGTAGTCAGCCAGGGCGTTGAACACAACGTCAAGCCTGCCGCTCATCTCACCGACGTAGGTCATACTGCGGAAGAAATCGGGGAAGACCTTCGAGTGCTTCTCAAGTGCCTCGGACAGCAGCATACCGCCCTTAACGTCGTCGTACATAACCTCAAGAATCTTTCTGAAATAGCTTGAGAAGGGCTGGTTTTTCAGAATATCGATACATTCCAGAAGCGGAACGTGAGTATTCAGCATTATAGCGAACTGACGGCAGAAGCTTGTCAGCTCGGGGAGTGTGACCTTACCGGTACCGAGAGTGAAGAACGCCGAGGGAGTATTACCCGAATAAACCGACGCACTTACAAGGTAGAGGCTCTGCTTGGCGAGCTGCTCTGCAAGGTCTTTTTCATCATTCGCGATGAAGGTACCCTTGATCTTCTTGTTTTCAAGGTTCACCGCCGTATATTTATATTTCTGCAAGGAACTGTTTGCCCCCTTTCAATTATTTTGGCCGAGCTATACGCCCAGCAAGGATAAATACCAGCTGATAACCGGTCCGCCGACCAGCATAGCGGTTGCAATTCCTACCGCGAGGAACGGGCCGAAGGGATATTCGTGTCCCTCCTCATCGCCCCTTACACGCCTTACGATAAGGAGCACGATGCTGGCACCGACCGACGCGATAAGCATCGCGAAGAGCATCTTCTGCCATCCGAGCAGCAGGCCTGCCGCCAGGGCGAGCTTTACGTCGCCGAAGCCGAGTCCCTCTCGCTTCAGAATAAGCAGAGCACCGTAATATATAAGTGCAAAGCCGCCGCCAAACGCCGCCGCACCTATAAGGTGGTCGTACCAGACGGTAAAGCTGTCGAAGAAGATAGCCACGACGCCCGCCACACCGATGATGATAACGAAACGGTTGAAGATCAGCATATGCTCAAGGTCAATAAAGAAAATGCAAACTAATGTTGACAAAACAAGGGCAGAGAGTATAGCGTACACCGGACTCTCGCTCCAGAAAAGGTGAGCCGAAAGCAGCCAGAGAAGGCCGTTCACGATCTCGACGATCATATATCTCGGTGAAATACGCTGGCCACAGCTTCTGCACTTGCCGCCAAGCATAAGGTAGGACAGGACGGGAATATTGTCATACCACTTAAGAACGTAGTCGCAGGTGGTACAGTGAGAATCGGGCTTCGCCAGATTCATACCGTTGGGCAGGCGGTATATAACCACGTTAAGAAAGCTACCCACGCACAGACCGACTATTGCGGACAGCACGTACACGCACAGCATTACGAATTGCTCGTATCCCATCGCCGCCTCCTTAGGTATCCTTACCCGTCAGGTCGTAGGAGGCGATCTTCTTGATGCCCTCTACAGCCTTCTTGAGAAGCATCTTCGCCTTGTCGATGATGGTATCGTTCTTCTGCTCTGCCTTCTCGCTTGCACGGCTCTTGATGTTGTCAAGCTGGGATGCGTGGAAGTTGTTGAACTTGTTATACTGCTTCACAGAGAAGCCGCCGTAAAGCTCGAGATTCTTCCTGATAATATCCTTCTTGTCGCCCGTCGTAAGCGGCATAAAGCGAACGCCGTTGTCCTCGACCTCCAGATTTACCTTCTCGTAGAGGAAGAAATACTCGTCGGGCATATTGACGTAAACCGCCTCGGGCTGACCGAGTGTTACGATGTTCTGATTAGATGCGATAAGCTCCAGCGTCCACTTGACGAAGACTCTGAAATTCTCGTACATAAAGTCCTCGCGGTTGGTGGGAGTGGGACGAAGCATAAACTTCGGCAGCTTTCTCGGAGCCTTTTTCCTTCCGCGAACGATAAACTCGCTCTCGGACTCCTCCTCTGCCATAAGCTCGGCCTCAAGCTCCTCGTCCTCCTCTTCCTCGTGCTTCTTTGGTCTGGGGGGCAGGATCTCGAGCCAGTCGTCATCCTCCTCTACCACGACGGCACCCTCCTCGGTGGGGGGAGTTACAACGACCTCCTCCTCTGCCATCGTAAGTGCCTTTGCCTTCGCCTTCTCCTTCGCGTTGAGGACGATAAGCTCGGCGGGGCTGTGATCGAAGAGCAGATCCTCGGGTGCAACCCTCGTCTTGTAGAGAATCTTGTAGCCGAAGGGCAGATTATAGAAGCCAAGCGTCTTTCCCTTCACCACGAAGATGACTCTCGCGTACTCCTCCTTGATGTCAAGAAGGACGTAAGAGGCGTTCTTCAGTCTGGGATTAAGCGACATAGCCGCATTTGCCGCCGCCGAGGACGCGTAGGTTACGTTCGTAACGTTTACCTGCTGGTCGGAGAATGCCTTCTGAATGTTTACCAGCATATCCTTTCTCATCGCCGAGATGGCGTAGGTAGAAATGCCCTTCACCGTCACCGCCAGATGACGGTTGAACTTAAGATCAGAGGAGTTGCCGTAAAGGTTGCTGATCGATGCGGCGAGAGAGTTGTCCATCGCCTTCTTGTTAATAACGGGAATGTTGATCGTATCGGTAAGAACCGCCGAGTCGGACAGCACAACCGACACACGACCGAGCTTCATCTCGGGATGCTCCTGACGGCAGGTGGCTATAATATTGCCCAGCTTCTCATAAAACTCGGTAGTGTATGCCCTTGCCTTGTAGTTGTGCATCACATAGCTGATGGCGTTTTTGTTACCCGTCTTCTTCGAGTAAATATGTATCGCCTCTCGATCGGTGTCAATACCGACAACCGAGTCGATACTCTGATTTAAAAGATCTGTAATCCTTGTAATATCCATTATTTCCCCCATGAGGTGATTTGAATTATTTTTTTATTATCATCAGTCGTTTCAACCTCTGCTGTAAAGGTCAATACGACAATTTTCTCTTCTTCAATTGTTTTTGATACTGTGTAAACAAGCTCGTTTTCGTTTGTTCCTTGTGTCGCAGAAACGGTATATTCGTTTCCTTCTCCCTTTTCCGCTTTAAATGTAGTAGGTTGATCGACATTTACAACAATTTCGCCCGAAATAACCTTATCCGTCAGCTCATACATATCGATCTTTTCCTGGAACTCGGCGAGATCTCTGTTGCCCTGGGCGGATTGCATCCCGGAGATAGAAAGCAGAACGATGCTCAACGCTATCATAACGAACATCGCACCAATGGCAATCTCAATGGCAATACCACGCCGCGATTTTATTAAGTTATTCATATTTTACCTCCTGATGTTTGGTGGGGATTCGTCCCCGTTGCTTCGTATTTCTCTTGTTTCTTTAGCCTTCTCCTTCTTGCTTTAGCCTTCCCCTTGGGGAAGGTGGCATTAGAGCGAAGCGATAATGACGGATGAGGTAGTCGTTATCTTTTGCCTTCCCCTTGGGTAGCGAAGCGGCAAAACGGTAGTGAATGGCGTTAATAACGCCAGAGCCGTTTTGTGACCGAGCCGCAGCGAGTAGCGAAGCGGCCTGAGGGTATTGAATGACAGTCCGGTGGACTGTCAGACCCCGAAGGTGACCGAGCCGCAGCGAGACAGTGGCATACGAAAGTTTGCTTGAGTATGACGGATGAGATAAAAAAACACGGCCCCTCTCGGAGCCGTGTTTTCTATATAATTTATTAACTAATTACTAATTACAATCAGTTCTTAAGAGCAGCCTGAGCAGCAGCAAGTAGCGAAGCGGCCTGTGGGTATTGAATGACAGTCCGGTGGACTGTCAGACCCCGAAGGTGACCGAGCCGCAGCGAGTAGTGAAGCGGCCTGAGGGTATTGAATGACAGTCCGGTGGACTGTCAGACCCCGAAGGTGACCGAGCCGCAGCGAGACCGTGCGATCGGAACTCTGAAGGTGACGAGAGAAAAAACAGTTAATAACTGTTTTTGACCGAGGATGAGATTAAAATAAGGAGAAATACAAGCTGGCTTGCCTGCGATGGATTTCGACTATATTTTAACGAGGAAGAGCAGGATACATAAAAATGCGACCCTCGATGGAGTCGCATTTTTATCAATAATATATTAGTTCTTAAGAGCAGCCTGAGCCTGCGAGCCGTTCAGCTTGTACTGAACAAAACTCTCTGCGGGCTCGCGGTGCCTTTTCGCAAGCGAAAACGCCTGAAATTAGTTCTTAAGAGCAGCCTGAGCAGCAGCAAGACGTGCGATCGGAACTCTGAAGGGAGAGCAGGATACGTAGTCAAGGCCGATCTGGTGGCAGAACTCTACGGATGTAGGATCGCCGCCGTGCTCGCCGCAGATACCAACGTGGAGATGCTCGTTTGCAGGTCTACCAAGGGTAACTGCCATATTCATAAGCTTACCAACACCGGTGGTGTCAAGCTTTGCGAAGGGATCGTTCTCGAAGATCTTTGCATCGTAGTAAGCATCGAGGAACTTACCAGCGTCGTCACGGCTGAAGCCGAATGTCATCTGGGTAAGATCGTTTGTACCGAAGCAGAAGAATTCAGCTTCTTTGGCGATCTCATCAGCAGTAAGACAAGCACGCGGAATTTCCATCATAGTACCAACTTCGTACTTAAGGTCAGCTCCTGCAGCTGCGATTTCAGCATCAGCTGTTTCAACAACAACCTTCTTAACGAACTTAAGTTCCTTGATTTCGCCTACGAGGGGAATCATGATTTCGGGAACGAGGTTCCAGTCGGGATGAGCCTTCTTAACGTTGATAGCAGCGCGGATAACAGCAGATGTCTGCATCTTAGCGATTTCGGGGTAAGTTACTGCAAGAC
>JAZNWM010000123.1:0-7807 GCA_045593345.1 Eubacteriales bacterium | reverse complement strand
TCCAGTTAAGGAGTGACATAAGGGTCACACCCTGCTTCGGGCCGATCTGTACGTCAAATTTCTTATCTATCTCAACCGGTCTGCCAAGATAAACCGCACCGCCGACAGATCCGCACTCGTCAAAGTCAACGTTGGGGAAGGTGCCGCCCGTCCACCATCTGTGGATAACTATGGCAGCACTGAAAATATCTACCGCGGGAGTAATGGTGCTGGGCTCTGCCGCACCCTCGTCCGAGCCGTAGAGAAGCACCTCGGGACTCTTATATCCGTCGGTTCCGCTGATGCTGTCATATTCGGGAACCTCATCCTCACAGTATGAGGTGTCAAAGTCGATAAGATAGGTCTTATATACGCCACCGCTCTCCTTAACGAGAACATTCTTCTCCTTCAGGTCGCCGTGAATAACGTCGCAGCCGTGAATCAGGCAGATACGCTCTATAAAATCAAGGGAGAGAGCAACAAACTTATCCGCGGGAACGCGGGAGTAATCGTGCTCTCCCGGCAGACAGCCGGGAATACACTCGGTGATAGTGACAAACATATTGTCGCTATCCCAGAAATGCTCGTCCTCCAGAACAACACGGTCCTTGTGAGTAGAAAGCTTGTCAAGAAGCCTTCTCAGCTTCTTCTGCTTCTTCTCAATCTTTACGGCGTCCTTATAATATACATCGTATACCGATTTGGGAAGCGACTTATCGGGATAACGGATGTGAATATTTCTCTTAATGAAATACTTCTTGCCGCCCTTCGAGCCAAGAATATACTCGCCGTTGCCGGTATCAACCCACTTAAGACAGCCCTTGGACGTATCAATAAACTTGGAATCTACCTCATATCCATAATAATTCATAAAAAACCTCCAATTTAACAAAGTGCGGTTTCCCTTAGGAAGCCGCACTCGCAGATGCTGCGATGATTTTAGTAATCACCTCGAACGAAATATCGTCAAGACCGTTGTGAATCTCTACAGGCTGGAATACGCTGCGGTTAAAGTGCTTATTCATCTCATTGTAGATACTTCCCTCGGGAGCAAACATAACCAGACGCTTATTACGCTGACGAAGCTTGGAGGGATATTTCTGAGAGCCGAGCCAAAGCTCAAGCAGACCGTCGTAGTCAACCATCTCGGAGGGATAGTTCTGACAGGATTTTCTCTTGCGGAGAGGAATCGCGGTGGTATCTGCACAAAGCACGATAATCTGTCTGTCGTTATTGCCTGTGACGAAATCAGACTTCATCGCGAAGTAAAGTGCCTCAAGGCCGTTTGCATCCTGGCCACAGCCACCCTCGGCACGAAGGCCGGAAAGGTATGCGGAGAAGTCTGCATCCTCCTCGGGAAGCTCAAAGAAGGGGCTCTCAACCATAGACTTGTCACCGTCAGAGAGATAGTCGCGGAAGATAATAACCTTAACACGCATCATATCAATCTCGCTGCCCAAAGCAGTCATAGTGTTGGAGAAATCGGCATAGAAGCGGCGTGCATTCGCCTTAACGTTCTCAAAGCAGGGAGACATACTACCGGTTCCGTCAATGCAGAACACGATATCTATACAGCGTCTCTTGCCCTGTGTAATAAAGTTACTTGACATATCAAAACCTCGTATAAAAAAGTTGATTTTCAGCAGAAATCAAACGCTGCTTGCAGAAGCGGCAAGCTGTCTGATGATAACGTCGAAGCTGATGTCCGCAAGACCGTCGTGGTCGTTAACGGGAGAGAAGATGCTTCTGTTAAGCTTACCCTTAAGCTCCTCATACTTTGAGCCGGGAGGTGCGAAGAAAACTAATCTCTTAATCTTCTCGCGAAGCTTGATGGAGGAATCCTGGGATGCACCGGAGTTGGTCCAGAGCTGAAGAAGGCCGTCCTCGTCAACCATATCTGCGGGATAATGGGAAAGAGAGCTTCTCTCGCCAAGAGGAAGAGCGTCTGCGTCGGTAAAAAGAACGATAACCTGTCTGTCCTTCGCACCGGTGGTGAATTCGGATCTCATAGCATAGTAAAGTGCCTCAAGGCCATTTTCGGGAGCGTCGTCACCGCCGCAAGCAGCAATACTTGCGAGGAAGCTCTCAAACTCTGTCTGGTCGGAGGGAAGCTCGTAGAAGGGGCTCTCCTGAATAGCAAGATCAGGACCATCCTTATAGTCACGGAAAACGATTATCTTAATTCTCATTGAGTCGATCTCACTGCCAAGGTCGGTCATCGCACTTGCAAATTCAAGGTGAAGTCTGCGTGCATTCTCCTTTACGTTGTCAATGCAGGGTATCATACTACCCGTACCGTCGATGCAGAATACCATATCGATGTTACGCTTGGTTCCGAAAATGTTGCTGGACATAGTTGTTTCTCCTTTAAGTTAAAATTTAAAAAAATATTTATTTTAACATAATTATACAGCATTGTATAAAAAAAGTCAAGTATCGACGGCTGTATTTTTTGCTTTTTCACCAAAAAATACTCTTATTCGCCATCCGAAAGCTCGCCTCGGCTGACATAGTGACAGCTGCAATCGTCAATGCAAAAGCAGCCCATAACACCCGACACAAAGCAGCCCGTGTCAAGATGCACCTTGATATAATCGGCAAAATTGCGGGCATCTCCGCCCTCGCGGATATAGGTAAGTATACCGCCCGAGGGATCCACGCTCATCGAGGTGGTGTGGCCGTAAAAGACGCACTTTGACTCCCGCGGGAGAACGTCCCCGTCCTTGAAGCGACGGTTATAGAGAAGCTCCTCCCTTCTTATGCTGTCAAGTGGCGGCACCCTGCCCTTCTCATCAAGAGGAACGCCTGCGTGGACGCAGATAAAGGAATCGGTTTCAATATAATAGGGCAGCGACTCAATGGCATCTACGGTTTCCCAATTAAGCAGCCCCCCGTCACCCTGAATATACTCACGAAGGCGGGTTAGGACGGTGTCGTAATCATCGCATTCCGCCATAAGCGAGTGGTAATAGGCGATAAAGGCCTCCTCGTGATTGCCGCGGATAAGATGAACGTTGGGCTTGCCGATGAGATTGCGGAGGAGCCGCACCGACTGATCCCCCTTCTCTATCACGTCACCGCAGATATAAAGCGAGTCCTTGTTTGTAAATCTGATTTTTCGCATCAGGGCGACGAAAAGGTCGTATTCCCCGTGCAAATCGCTCATAATGTAAATCATAGTTTACTTTTACCCGAATTTGATCTTAAATTACGTAAAATTCCTCTAAGGTATCAAGGCAGATGCATCCAAGTCCCAGGCCAAAAACCGCACCGCAATCAATGGCAATATGGTCGTGACGGCGGAATATCCTGCCGCGGCTTTGGGGATCGATAATGGCGGTGGGGGTGTGGCCTGTGACGAGAAATCTGCCCGGCTCGTTAAACTTCGGCTCAGAGTAGTCCTCGCGGCAGGAGGCAAGCTCGGTTATACCGTAATAATCAAGAGGACGGTCGGGCTCGTAGCCCGCAATACCGCCGTGAACCATAGTAAAGCGGCGGTCGCCAACGGTAATATCCGCATAGCTTGGCAGAGTATCGAGTATATCAAGTATGCGACGCTGCTTTCTCTCGTGGAGGATGTTGAACTGCTCGTAGGTCTCGTAGCCGCCGTTTGAGAACCAGCGGTTCATCTTCACCTCCATACGCGGCGAGTAGATTGCCTCAGGGCTCTCGTACAGCTCGGACAGAACCGAATAGGCGTAAAAATCGTGATTTCCCATTAACGCTACCACGTTTTTCCGTCCTGCAAAATCAAAAATGATGTCAAATCCGCGGCTGCCGCGGTCAACGTAATCTCCGAGAAGGTATAGAGTGTCCTCCGAGGAGAAGGCTATTTTATCAAGCATCCTAAGGTACAGCTCATAGCAGCCGTGAAGGTCGCTCATAGCATAGATCATATAAAAATCTCCTCTCATAATCATTCAGTCTTATTATACCATATCCATAAAGCAAATTCAACACACAGGACGAAAAGAGGTAAAAAAACAGGCCCCCGAGGGAGCCTGAAATTTATGTAAATATAGGATGAGACTGCGAAAAATCAGCGGTCGATGAACAGGTGTCTTGGCAGACCGTCAACCATAAAGGGCGAGAGCTCGCCTATAATAAGCGGGCGGGCGTATTCGTCAAACTCCTCCGAAACGTAGGTGCCGCCCTCGGTGATCCACTCAAGAGGCACACACTTCTCCTTGTTGGCAACCTCGCGGATATCCATAATGTCGGTGACGATGGAATAGGGGTTATCCGAGATACGCTTAAAGATTATCATCTTACTCGTCTCACCGCGAAGAGCCGCCTGCAAAGCATCTGCTCCCGCCATAAACGCCTCGGTGATATCACGTCTTGAAACAAGGTGGGAGGCACATCTCTGAAGGGTTGCAAGCACGATACCGCGGCACTTGATGCCAAGACGGTCGGTTAGGAAGTCAGAGAGGTAAAGTGCAGTACCGCCAAGAGCCTTGTGGCCGAAGGAGTCTACCAGAGTGGTGTTCTTGTTCGCCTCACAGACATACTTACCGTCGGCGGTCTTAATACCCTCGGACACGGCTACGATAACAGCCTTACGCGTCTTTTTCTTCTCCTTGATCTCGTCAAGGAATTTCTCGTGGTCAAATACCACCTCGGGAAGATAAACGAGGTCGGGGCCGTCGCAGTCCTCCGAGCGGGAGAGTGTGGACGCGGCAGTAAGCCAGCCTGCGTTTCTACCCATAATCTCAACTATGGTAACAGAGTCGTTGGGATAGGTCTTGGCGTCGCGGATGATCTCCTTCATAGTGCTGGCGATATACTTTGCCGCCGAGCCGAAGCCGGGGGTGTGGTCGGTGCAGGCAAGGTCGTTGTCTATGGTCTTCGGTACACCCATAAAGCGAATATCGGAATTTATTCTCTTCGCATACTCGGACAGCTGCATTATGGTATCCATAGAATCATTGCCGCCGATGTAGAAGAAGTATTTAACCTCAAGCTTATTGAGTATACCGAATATTCTCTCATAAAGCTCGGGTGCCTTATCCGCGTGGGGCAGCTTATAACGGCAGGTGCCCAGGAAGGATGAGGGCGTACGCTTAAGTAATTCAATGTCAAGGTCGTTCTTAATATAGTCAGAGATATCGATATATCTCTCCTCCAGGAGTCCTTCAATACCGTTACGCATACCGTAGACGGTTTGACAGCCCTCGTCCTTTGCAGTCTTGAAAACTCCGACGAGGCTGGCGTTGATAACAGAGGTAGGTCCGCCCGACTGGCCGACCATAACGTTTCCGCGTGTCATAGATAGTGCTCCTTTTCATAAATTTTATACTGCAATTCCATTATACTACAAAGCTTTTCTGTTTTTCAAGTGAAAAAAGAAAAAAGCTGTCTCAAATTGTGTTGAGACAGCTTTTTTTGTGGGGGATAGTCAGATTTAGGCGAGAAGCGACGCTTTGCGACCCGAAGGCGTATATACATACGTCGAGAGGAGCAAACGGCGGTAGAAAAAATCCATAAAAATCAAAGAAATTCGGAGAATTTCAACCTTATACCGTGCCATATATTTTTTGTTCGGTAAAGGGTTGTTTTAATACTCTTTAGGATTTTTTCGGTCTCGTCAAATGTGACAGCCCCTTTAATGAAGATCGTTCATAATCATCTGAATTGCCTTCAGATTATAGCCCACCTCATCCTCGGGACAGTTAAGCCTGCCCATAGTGTAAAGCTTCCACCTAAAGTATGCGGTTGCACGGAAGATGATCTTCTGCAGCTCGCACCAATTCTCATCACGCTTCAAGATATCGCCTGTGTTCTCATAGTTAGCACCGTAGCAGTTCTGACAGATGCCGAGTGCAACACAGCTCGAGCAGGGCTCGGGAAAATCCTCGCGGTAAAGCTCCTCGCGGAATACCAGACTGCGTGCCTGCTCTGCCCTCTCCTCGCCGAGAGTGACCGGCATAAAGAACTGACAGGGATAGGGCTTACAGTCCACGTCGTAGGAGAACATCTCCTCGCCCGCACCGCACTGACGGAAGCTGTCGGAGGGATCGGTTGCCGCGATCATATGTATGGGCACGTTAAGAAGCTGGCAGGGATTCACCTCGGGATGAGCGAAATAATACTCAATAAGCTTCATCAGCTCCCTCTCAAGGAAGCCCTTGTTATCGGGATTTGACCAATCTATATCGTGAGCGAGGTTGCAGGTGAAGACGTATCCCCTCTCGTGCATAAAGATAATACCCTCCGCAAGATAAGGAAGGCTCTCGGCAGAGACGGTCATCTTCATCGCCTGCTTCGGCCAGGTGTCGGCAAAGAACTTAATATCTATCCTGTCAAAGCTGCCCGAGCGGTTCATATCGTGCATACGCTTGGTGCCGTCAAGGCTTAGTCCGCACCAGAACACGTCGGAATGCTCCTTAAGCCATTGCTTTATCTCACCGTGGACAAGGGTGCCGTTGGTGGTTGCCATAAACGCCATAGGCTTCTCGGGATATCTGTTTCGTGCATATTCAAAGCCCCCCTTTATAAGATCAAAGCGTAGGAAGGGCTCTCCGCCAAAGAAATCGATCTCATACTCGTCAAAGCGATCGTCACAGAGTGCCTCGTCAAGTATCATCTTCACCTGATCGATGGTCATTTCTCTCTTGGATTTGTTTTTCTCATAACAATAGGTACAGCTGAGGTTACAGGACTGAGTAAGTGTTATTGTTATGATCTTACGCTTCGCCTCTGTCATTTATCAGAAGAGAGACGAGCAGGTAGACTTACAAACAGCCTGGCAGGATGCACCGCACTTACCCTTGCAGTCGCTGCCGCAGTCCTTCTTCGTACGTGCTCCCTTCTCCTGCTTTACAGGGGTAACGTCGCAGGTAGAAAGCTTTTCATCAAGCATAACTTTTTCTTCGTTGGTTAAATTGAACATAGGTTTATTTCCTTTCTCGGCAGAATGCCTTTTGGTTATTTTTATTTTATCACAACAATATTTTATTTGTCAAGAAAATAAGCTAAAAAACAGACGAGGAAAATGAAAACCCGGGCTGTTTTAATAAGAGTCGGGCAAAACGCCCGACTCTTTGCATTTTTATCTGTTATTAAAGAAATCCGAAATTGCCTTATAGGTCTGCTCGTCGTTATAGGACTTAAGTCCTGCGTAGAGAAGAACCTCCTCGTAGGTCATCTCGGGATCCACGTCGGTGTAGGTAATAAGCTTCAGGTAGCTGTCCATAGCGGTATCAAAATCGGTGTTGTAGATATGAACGTACAGCTGAAGTGCGTTGATTCCCGAAATCGAGTAGGAGATGTAGTAGCAGGGAGAGGAGATGGTAACGTATCTCCAATATTCGTCCTGACGGTAATCCTCCTCAATACCGAGCCATTCGGAGAGGCTCGCATAGAGAAGATCGTACTCGTCAGCGGTGATCTTGCCGTCAGCCATAATTACGTCGGAGTTGGGGCCGTCGTACTCGTTAAGGTATACAGCCTGCTCGAAGCAGTCAACCTGTACCGCATTCATAACGGTGTAAAGCATATTGAGAAGCTGGTAGGTCTCAACAAGCTCGAAGGCACGGCTGCCAACCTCACCCTTTATGTAGTAGATGTAGAGCATCTCGTTGCCCTGAGAGTGAGTCTCCAGCAGATCGAAGGACTGGGAGTACTCCTCGCCGTTATAGATGCCGTTCATAAAGTGACCAAACTCGTGAGCCACGGTGGTAGTGTTGTTATAGCCCTCGCCGAAGTATGCAATGGGGAAGCCACCGTCAATCAGGTAGCTTACGTATGCACCCTGGTAGTCACCTCTGAAGAGGTTGCCGTTGGATACGCGACCGTTAAGCTAAGTCGGATCGTAGCCATGTCGTTC
>JAZNWM010000122.1:0-4723 GCA_045593345.1 Eubacteriales bacterium | reverse complement strand
CCTCCGACTTCCGTGAATATCGTCGGGACTGACGCCCTTTTTATCCATAAGGTCGCGATAGTAGGGCACGTGCTCGTATACGTGCTTTACCTGCTTTACCAGCTTCTCCGACTGCATTTTCTTGATTTCAGATACGGGCATGGTTTCAATTGCTTCGTTGAAATACTTTCTCTTTCCCATTTTTTGTACTTCCTGTTCTAAAAATGTTTGCTTTATTATATTTTGCCGATGCTGATTTAATTAAAGGTCAAATTAAAACAATTATTATTTACTCTCTGCCGAGCAGAAAGGCCTTGACGTTCATCTCAACGAATTTCGGATTAACGCTCTTTCTTATAGCCTCTATCCATCTCTCGCAGGGAATATCGAGATACTTTGACAGCCTACCCATAAGCAGAATATTTACCGCCTTGCCCGAGCCCGCCTTGATGGCAGGGGTCAGGGCGTCTATGGCGTCAACCGATAAGCCTGCATCAGCGAGCTTATCAAGCACGTCCTCGGGATACTCTGCCGCCCCGGTGATAACGGGCATCGGATCTATCTGCTGGGTGTTTACTATAATTTTTCCGCCGTCCTTAAGGTAGGAGGCATATCTCGCCGCCTCAATTTTTTCAAAGGATACGATAAAATCAGCCTCGCCCTTGTCGATTATAGGCGAATACACCTTCTCGCCGTATCTGACGTAGGTGACTACGCTGCCGCCACGCTGACTCATTCCGTGAACCTCGGATACCTTTACCTCGTATCCCTCGTCAACCAGCAGATTTCCCAGCAGCTTGCTTGCCAGCAGCGATCCCTGACCGCCAACGCCGACTATCATTATATTGGTGGTTTTCATCATTTTGCACCTCCAATAGCATCAAATGCACATAATTGTTTACATACATCGCATCCAACACAGAGCGTATCGTCGATTTTTGCCTTGCCGTCCCTCATACTGATGGCAGGGCAACCTATCTTCATACACGCCTTACAGGAGCGGCATTTATCATTATCAACGGCAAGGGGTGGATTTGATTCTACGTATTTCAGCAGTACACAGGGACGGCGTGAGATGATAACCGACGGCTCGTCTGCCTCAATCTCCTCCATAACCGCACGCTCGGTTGCACGAAGATCGTAGGGGTCAACGACTCTTACCCTTTTAATTCCAAGAGCGTGGCAGAGTGCCACAAGGTCTATCTTCGTTGCGGGATCACCCTTGATGTTATATCCTGTGGTGGGGTTCTGCTGATGTCCGGTCATACCCGTAATGGAGTTATCAACAATGATAACGGTGGAATTGGTGCCGTTGTAGGCTATGTTGGCAAGACCGGTCATACCCGAATGCATAAAGGTAGAATCGCCGATGACTGCAACCGTTCTGCCCTCACTCTCCTTGCCCAGTGCCTTGTTGAAGCCGTGCACGCCCGAAACCGAAGCACCCATACACAGCACCGAGTCTATTGCACCCAGCGGTGCGGCAGAGCCCAGGGTGTAGCATCCGATGTCGCCGAGGACGGTAATCTTCCTCTTCGCCAGAACGTAGAACAGACCTCTGTGGGGGCATCCCGCACACATAACGGGGGGACGTATGGGCATTTTTTCGACCTCGGTGTAGCCTTTGCCCTCAATATTCATCGCTTCTGCGATGATGCTTTGGGAAAATTCGCCGCATATCGGCAGTATATTCTTGCCTTCAACCTTAAGTCCCAAGGATTTACAGAAATTCTCAATATAGGGATCAAGCTCCTCAATAACTACAAGGCGTCCTACCTTGGCGGCAAAGTCAAGGATAAGCTTTTCGGGCAGGGGATTTACCATACCCAGCTTAAGCACCGAGGCACTATCTCCAAAGACCTCCTTCACATACTGATAGCAGGTACCCGAGGTGATGATACCGATATCTCCATCGGCAAGCTCCATTCTGTTAAGCGAGCAGCTCTCTGCAAATTTGCCGAGTCTTTTCTGCCTCTCCTCTACCACGGGGTGTCTTTTAATAGCATTAGCAGGTGCCATTATATACTTTTCGGGTTTTTTTATGTATTTCTTGATCTCAACCGAATCGGGATCCTTCAGCTCCACACCGCTCTGGGAATGTGCTATCCTCGTGCACATACGAAGTAGAACGGGGGTGTCATACTTCTCTGATAAATCGAAGGCGATCCTTGTATATTCCTTCGCCTCCTCCGAATCGGCAGGCTCCAGCATAGGCAGCTTCGCCGCCTCGGCATAATGGCGTGAGTCCTGCTCATTCTGTGAGGAGTGCATACCCGGGTCGTCCGCCACGCATATCACCAGCCCGCCGTTTATTCCGGTGTAGGACATTGTGAAGAGCGGGTCGGCTGCTACGTTAAGCCCCACGTGCTTCATACAGCAGGCAGATCGTGCACCTGCCAGCGATGCTCCGAAGGCTACCTCCAGGGCAACCTTCTCGTTAGGTGCCCATTCGCAGTATATATCGTCGTATTTTGCCGCATACTCTGTAATTTCTGTGGATGGGGTTCCGGGGTAGCTGGACACAACCCTGCATCCTGCCTCGTACATTCCCCTGGCAACCGCCTCGTTTCCAAGCATTAATTTTTTCATAACAGTTCCTTTCTTTAGGGATACCGTTTATCCCTTTATTTGTGCCTCGACAAGACTGCCGCCGCAGTATTTCTCGCGGAGCAGGGGCTTCTCAATTTTGCCCGTGGGATTTCTCGGCACGTGGGCGAAGATTATTCTTCTCGGTCTCTTGTACTTCGGCAGACCGAGGCAGAAATCGTCAATGTCCTTATCGGTAAGGCTTTTGCCCGGCTTCAGCTCAATAATTGCCGCCGTTATTTCACCGAGACGCTTGTCAGGCAGACCGATAACCGCCACATCCTTGATGGATTCGTGTGCTCTGAGGAAGTCCTCTATCTGTACGGGGTAAATATTCTCACCACCGCTGATAATAACGTCCTTTTTACGGTCAACGAGGTATATAAATCCGTCCTCGTCCTCCTTCGCCATATCTCCGGTAAGAAGCCATCCGTCCTTAAGTATCTCTGCGGTGGCCTCGGGGTTCTTGTAATAGCATTTCATAACGCCGTCGCCCTTGACTGCAAGCTCACCGACAGTACCGCGAGGTACGGTGTTTCCATCGGGATCAAGAATGTCGGTCTCCCAGCCGTAGCCAGCCTTTCCAATAGCACCGACCTTGTGGATGTTCTCAATTCCGAGATGCACACAGCCCGGTCCGATGGACTCGGACAGACCGTAGTTGGTGTCATAATCGTGGGTAGGGAAGCGTTTTTTCCATCTCTTTATCAGTGACGGGGGAACAGGCTGTGCACCAACGTGCATAAGACGCCATCCCTCAAGATTATGCTCGCTTAAGTCAACGTCGCCGCTGTCTATTGCATCAAGGATATCCTGTGCCCAGGGAACAAGCAGCCATACGATGGTAGCGTGCTCGTCCGATACTGTCTGCAGCACCCATTCGGGACTTACGCCGCGTAGCAGAACCGATCTTCCTCCGCAAAGCAACGAGCCGAACCAATGCATCTTCGCACCCGTATGATAGAGAGGAGGAATGCATAGGAATACGTCATCCTTGGTCTGTCCGTGATGGCTTTGCTCGGTGTAGCAGGAGGATACGAGAGCCTTATGCCTGTGCAAAATTGCCTTTGGGAAGCCTGTCGTACCCGAGGAGAAGTAAATTGCACCGTCATCCTCGTCGCTTATCTCGACGGGCGGTGGCGTGGAGGAGCAATAATAAACCATCTCGGCGTAATTGTCTGCAAAGTGCGGCGTCTCGCTCTGCTTTCCTACGAAGAACAGGTTGTCGATCAGGGGCATCTTGCCCTCCAGACTGCTGATACGCTCTACAAATTCGGGGCCGAACACCAGCATCCTCACGTCCGCAAGGTCAAGACAGTATCTTATCTCGTCGGCAGAATATCTGTAGTTCATAGGTACAACGATAGCACCCGTCTTAAGAATACCGAAGTATATGGGCAGCCACTCAAGGCAGTTCATCAGCAATATTGCTATCTTGTCGCCCTTCTTAACTCCGCGGGTAAACAGCAGGTTGGCAAAGCGGTTTGCCTTAATGTCGAAATCACGCCAGGTGATCTCTCGGCGGTATTTGTCCGACTCAGAGGCGGTCTCTATTAAATTGTATTCACGCCAGGTAAGATTCTTGTCGGGCTGACGCTCAGGATTGATCTCCACAAGTGCTACGTCGTTTGGATAGATCTTTGCATTTCTTTCGAGAAAATCGGTGATCGGCATAATTTCTCCTTAAGGATAAAATAAAAAAGCCCCGCGTTCATAGAACGCAGGGACGTAAAAAACGTGTTACCACTCTGCTTTACCGCCGTCTTACGACGTCGGCCTCATCAGGCTCGCAATAAGCCGTAGCGATGTAACGGTCGCACCCGGTATCGCCTACACAGTTTTCCTTCAGCGAACGGCTAACGAAGTGAATTCACAGCCCCGTGATCTCCGTCTTGCACCATACGACGGCTCTCTGTGCATCCGCAACGGCTGATACTACTCTTCGCTCAAACGCCTTTAAAAAATAAAAGATAAAAATATTTTAGCAGAAACACCGCGATTTGTCAATACGTTTTTACAAAAAACGACACTTTAGCCAATAACAACCTAAATTGAACACGTCTTAAAAGACATATTTTGTGTATGATTTTGCCGAAAATTCTTGCAATATCCGCATATTACTTCAAATTTTCGACTCATCCTACGCAAAATCTGTTCT
>JAZNWM010000121.1:0-5119 GCA_045593345.1 Eubacteriales bacterium | reverse complement strand
TAGATATTATCCTTACCGCAAGCCTCGAAGATCTCAACGTTAGCACCGTCCATGGTACCCATGGTGATAGCACCGTTCATCATAAGCTTCATACAGCCGGTACCGCTGGCTTCCTTACCTGCAAGCGAGATCTGCTCGGAGATATCAGCCGAAGGAATAAGCACCTCTGCAAGAGATACGTTGTACTCCTCCATAAATACGATCTTGATCTTGTCGCGAGTAAGAGGGTTTCTCTCAAGCTCCTCGGAGAGGAACCAGATAAGCTTGATAAGCTTCTTCGCCATAACGTAGCTTGGAGCCGCCTTACAGCCGAAGATGAAGGTCTGGGGAGGAATATCCACATTGGGATTATCCATAATTTCGGTATAAAGCGACATAATCTTCAGCACGTTAAGGAGCTGACGCTTATACTCGTGCATTCTCTTGATCTGTACGTCGAAGATAGAGTCGGTATCAATACGCTTGCCCGTCTTATTATATGCATAATAAGCGAAGTTTTCCTTATTGTGATGCTTGATATCGGCAATTCTGTCGAGAATTGCAGGATCGTCCTTATACTTGGCAAGTCCGATAAGCTCGCGTCCGTCATCCTTGAAGCCCTCGCCGATAACCTCGCAAAGAAGCTCGGTAAGTGCGGGGTTGGAGTAGTTGAGCCATCTTCTGTGAACTACGCCGTTTGTCACGTTGGTGAACTTCCAGGGAGTCATCTTATAGAAATCGTGGAAGATGGTCTTCTTAAGAATATCGCTGTGAAGCTTGGAAACGCCGTTTACGGTGTGAGAGCCGACGATAGAAAGGTTTGCCATTCTTACCTGGTTGTAGGCAACGATAGCCATACGGGAGATTCTGTTCCAGTCACCGGGATAGAGGTTCCAGAGATCAGCGGTAAATCTGCGGTTGATCTCGTTTACGATCATAAGGATTCTGGGCAGCTTCATACCGAACAGGTCGAGTCTCCAGCACTCAAGTGCCTCGGGAAGAACGGTGTGGTTGGTATAGGATACCGACTTAACAACAACGCTCCAGGCATCGTCCCAGCTGTAGCCATACTGGTCCATAAGAATTCTCATAAGCTCGGGAACAACAAGTGCGGGGTGAGTATCGTTGATATGAATACAAACGTTGTCCTCAAAGCCGGCGAGAGTGCCGTGTGCAGAAAGATACTCGTTTATAATGTTCTGCAGGGATGCAGAAACAAGGAAATACTGCTGGGTAAGACGGAGAAGCTTACCCTCGTCGTAGTTATCCGGGGGATAAAGCTGCTTTGTAATCGATTCTGCGTTATAATCGGTGGAGAAATTCTTAACGTAGGAGCTCTGAGTAGCGTAGCTGGGAGCAGGCTTGGAAACAGGCTTTGCTCTCCAGAGGCGGATAACGTTAACCGCGTCGGTGTTGGTGCCGGGGATAAGAATATCGTAGGGGACGGCACAAACCTCGTCGTACTCATAGTTATTTACGGTGTACTTGCCGTTCTCCCACTTCTCCTCAATCTTACCGCCGAATTTAACGGTAATGATTCTGTCGGTTCTGGGAACAAGACGTACGCCGCCGGAGGTAAGCCACTCGTCAGAGAGCTCTACCTGCTCGCCCTCTACTATTTTCTGACGGAAGAGGCCATTCTCATAAAGGAGCGAATAGCCCTTGGCAAAGTAGTCCTGTGCGGTAAGCGAGTCCATAAAGCAGGCTGCAAGTCTGCCGAGACCGCCGTTGCCGAGACCGGGATCAACCTCGCAGGCATAAACCTTGTCGAAGGAGGAGCCGAATTCCTCAAGCACCTCGCAAAGCTCGTTGTAGATACCAAGGTTCATAGAGTCATTCTTGAGTGCACGTCCAACGAGGAACTCCATACAGAGATAGCAGATTCTCTTGCCGTTTGCCGCCTTGGTTCTCTTCTTGAACTCCTCGCGGTACTCGAGCATAATATCCTTCATAGCCAGGAAGGATGCCTGGTAGAGCTGCTCGGGAGTTGCCTTCATAGCATTGAAGATGCCGCGGGTAATCAGCTTTGCCTCAATGCGTTCCTTGAGCTCCTCTTTTGAAATCTTTTTCTTTTCACCTAAAGTGTTTGCGATAGTTTCACTGTTCATTGGTTGGGTTTCCTTGTTTTAATTATACTAAATTGTTATAAATCGATATATATTCCTTGGCAGAATTCTCCCAAGTGAAGTTTGACTTCTTTGCGGATGCTGTAAGAGCATTCCATCTCTTCTTATCCTGATAAAGCGAGAGAGCGTCCTTAATGGTAAAGAGCAGCTCGTGTGCGTTATAGTTGTTGAAGCGGAAGCCGTTTGCCCCCTCCTCGCCGTAGGTTCTGATAGAGTCGTAGAGTCCGCCGACCGAGCGAACGATCGGAACGGTACCGTAGGAGCAGGCTATCATCTGAGCCAGGCCGCAGGGCTCGCTCTTGGAGGGCATAAGGAAGATATCCGCACCTGCGTACATCTTCTTGGACAGCACGCGATCAAACTTAATAAGTGCCTTGAAGTTCTGATGACGGGCCTCAATAGCACGGAAGGCATCCTCGTATTCCTTCTCGCCCGTACCGAGCACGATTACCTGTACGCTCTCGCAGAGCAGCTCGTCCATAATATGAAGCACCAGGTCAATTCCCTTCTGGGATGCGAATCTGGTAATCATAACGACGAGAGGCACGTCTGCCGCCTGAGGAAGTCCGACCTCGGCCTGAAGAGCTGCCTTATTCTTCGCCTTACCCGACTTGTAGGTACGGGTGTTGTAGCTTGCGTAAATGTCGCCGCCACGCTCGGGCGAGAAATAATCGTAATCAATACCGTTGATAACTCCACGCATTTTGTGTCTTGCCGCTCTGATAATAGGAGACAGTCCGAAGGCGAAGAAATCGTGCTCGAGCTCGCAGGCATAATTGGGGCTTACTGTAGTAATGAAGTCGGAGCAAACGATTGCACCCTTCATAAGATTAAGACAACCGTCAAAATCAAGAATATTCCTGTGTATAGAGTTAATGCCGAACACCTCACCGAGAAGGTTAGAGCCGTATTTGCCCTGATACTCGATGTTGTGGATGGTATAAACCGTCTTGATAGAGCGAAGACGCTCAATGTGAGCATATTCGGTCTTGAGGTAGATGATAGCCGGAGCAGCCTGCCAGTCATTTGCGTGAAGAACGTCGGGAATATTTCCGCTGTGGAGAATATACTCAACTACCGAACGGGAGAAGAATGCAAATCTCTCTGCATCGTCAAACTCGCCGTAGAGTCTGCCGCGGTCGAAATAATAGTGATTCTCAACGAAAAGGTAAGTCACGTTATTATTTACAAGCTTATAAACCGAAGCACCTGTATGACGCCAGGAGAGGTTGAAGGACATATCCAGCACCAGCTCAAGCCTTTCGCGGTGCTCTGCCTTCATAGTATCGTATAGAGGCATAATTACCTGACATTCGTGGCCCTCGGCAGCAACCGCCGCAGGAAGAGCACCCATAACGTCACCAAGTCCGCCGCTGGCGGCAAAGGGATTAGCCTCGCTTGTTACGTATAATATTTTCATTGGTTTACCTCTTAAACCTTACGTCCCTTCTGAACGTAGAAGGGCATATTGTCGTTGCCGGACAGAGTTACGCCCTCGGAGATGAGAACGTCCTTATCGGCTACGATGCAATTAAGGCTTGCATTCTTGCAGACGTGGGTTCCGTGGAAGAGAACGCAGTTCTTAACAACAGCCCCCTTCTCTATGGTAACGTCTCTGAAGATAACCGAATTGATAACGGTACCCTCGATGCTGCACTCGTCTGCGATCATAGAGTTCTCAACCTTGGCACCGGGATAATGCTTCGTGGGTGCGGAGTTGTGTACTCTTGTAAAGATAGGAGCCTCCTTCTTCCAGAGCAGCGATTCCCTTGCCTTCTCGTTGTTAACGAGCTCCATAGAATACTTGTAGTAGTCAAGGAAGCTGGAAACCGACGCCGCAAAGCCGGTGTAATTATAGGTCATATAATTAGAGGACTTGCAGTTTCTGAGAAGAAGGTTTGTGAAGCTGTTAAGGTTGAATGCCTCTGCCTCCTCAATAAGTCTGCGGAGGTAGGTGGTTTTCATAACGTAGATGCCGAGAGCAAGCTGGGGATGACGCTCGTCGTAGGAGGAGCTCATAGCGATCTGGGTCACCTTACCTGCAACCGAGGAGATCATGATTCTGGGGGTCTTCGCAGAATAGCCCTCGGAAACGTTGGAGGTGACGATAGTAACCTCGGCACCGGTGCTCTCGTGAGAGCGGATAATATCGGTGACGTCGATGGTAAGTGCGGTGTCCGAATCCATAAGGATAACGTACTCCTCCTTGATCTCGTCGATGTACTCCTTCATAGACTTAAGAGCCTCCATATGAGTGGAGAACATAGTCTTGTCTGCCTTGCTGGCAGTCTGGAAGGGAGAAACGAAGGTGATACCACCCTCACGTCTTGCAAGATCCCAGTCCTTACCGCTGCCAAGATGCTCGAGAAGCGAGCGGTACTTGTAATTTGCAACGATGTAAATATTGGATATGTTCGCATTTACCATATTGGAAAGTGCGAAGTCGATAAGTCTGTAACGGCAGGCGAAAGGAATTGCCGCAACCGTTCTGTCACTTGTCAATCTGGAAAGTGTATTATTATTCAAACTGGAAAAAATTATTCCTGCTGCACTACTTGCCATTGTATTATCTCCTTTCTTTATGCCTTGGTAATTACGCTGCCGCTTGCGATAAGGGCGATCTCGTCCTTGCCCGCATTCTCTTTACCAACGGTAGCACCGCACTCAACAACCGTATCAGAGTCAACGATAGCGGTATAAACAGAAGCGTTCTTCTTAACGATAACGTCCTCCATAACAACCGAATCCTTAACGATAGCACCCTCCTCTACGATTACGCCGCCTGAAACAACCGAGTTGATAACAGTACCGTATATACGGCAGCCCTCGGAGATAAGAGAGTTCTCAACAACCGCATCCGAACCAATATACTGGGGAGGACGGGCGGTGTTCTTTGAGTAGATACGGAAGTCCTGATCAGCGAGAGTAAGAATAGGATTCTCGCCTACCAGGTCCATATTTGCCTCCCAGAGAGAGGAAGTCGGATCGTAGCCATGTCGTTCTGTGAGCCAAGG
>JAZNWM010000120.1:0-1746 GCA_045593345.1 Eubacteriales bacterium | reverse complement strand
TGACTGGCCGGAGTCAACCAAGGAGATTCAGAGGAACTGGATCGGTAAGTCCACAGGTGTTGAGGTTGATTTCAAGCTTGTTGGTGGCGGCGAGTTCTCCATTTACACAACCTGTATTGAGACCATCTACGGCATTACCTTTATGGTTCTTGCTCCCGACGGTAAGATTACTGCGTCGCTTATGGACAGGGTAGAGAACAAGGACGAGGTTAACGCCTATATTGCCGAGACGCTCAAGAAGAGTGATATGGACAGAACCGAGCTTAACAAGACCAAGACCGGCTGTCCTCTTAAGGGCGTCTATGCTATCAATCCCGTAAACGGCAAGGAGGTTCCCGTTTTCATCGGTGATTTTGTCCTTGCAAACTACGGTACCGGTGCGGTTATGGCAGTTCCCAGCCACGATCAGCGTGACTTTGAATATGCTGTCTCCCACGGTATTCCTATGATCCAGGTTATTGACGGACGCGATGTGTCCGAGTGTGCATTTGAAAAGCAGGATTATCTCGGTCGCGGCTGCAAGCTTATTAACTCCGAGGAGTTCAGCGGCCTTACCGTTGAGGAGGCTAAGGTGGCTATTACGTTTAAGCTTGAGGGACAGGGTGTTGCAAGAAGAAAGGTCAACTATCACTTCCGTGAGTGGATCTTTGCCCGTCAACGTTATTGGGGTGAGCCCGTTCCCTGCGTTTATACCGAGGATGGCGAGACCGTATTCCTTCCCGACGAGGAGCTTCCTCTCGTTCTCCCCGAGCTTGAGGACTATAAGGGTAGGAACGGTAAGGCACCTCTTGAGAATGCTACCGAATGGAAGCATTATGATCAGAACGGCGTGAAGGGTGTCCGCGAGACCTCTACAATGCCCGGCTCGGCAGGCTCCTCCTGGTATTATATGCGATATATCGATCCTCAGAATGACGAGGCTCTTTGCGATCCCAAGCTTCTTGAGCATTGGCTTCCCGTTGACCTTTACGTCGGCGGCCCCGAGCACGCTGTAGGTCACCTTATGTATGCGAGAATCTGGAACAGATTCCTTTATGACGAGGGTATTTCTCCCGTTAAGGAGCCCTTCAAGAAGCTGGTTCATCAGGGTATGATCCTTGGCGAGAACGGTATCAAGATGGGTAAGAGATTCCCCGAGTTCGTGGTTAATCCCAGTGATATAGTTCGTGAGTACGGTGCGGACACTCTCCGCCTTTACGAGATGTTTATGGGTCCCCTTGAGGTTTCCAAGCCCTGGAGCTCTACCGCTGTTGCGGGTGCGAGAAAGTTTATCAACCGCGTATGGAACTTCTTCACCGAGCCCAAGAATCTCACAGAAACAGATGACGGCAGACTTACGAAGCTTTATCACCAGACAGTAAAGAAGGTGACGGGCGACTTCGAGACTCTCGGCTTTAATACCGCTATTGCACAGATGATGGTATTCGTAAACGAGGTTTATAAGAACGGCAGCTGTCCCAAGGAATATGCCGAGGGCTTTATCAAGATGCTCTCCTGCATCACTCCCCACGTTGGCGAGGAGATCTGGCAGCTTCTTGGTCACAACGAATCTATCGCTTACGAAAGCTGGCCCGTATATGACGAAGCAAAGTGTGTTGACGACGTTATCGAGATGCCTATCCAGGTAAACGGCAAGGTTCGTAACGTTATTGCTATTGCAAAGGACGCAAGCAAGGACGAGGTGCTCGCCGTTGTAAAGGCTGATGAGAAGATCGCGGCTGCACTTGAGGGCAAGACGATAGTTAA
>JAZNWM010000119.1:0-5360 GCA_045593345.1 Eubacteriales bacterium | reverse complement strand
AGATGCTTAACGATCTTATTCACGAGATGGATCCCAGCCGTCCCACCACCCTCGCCTGCTACGCTATGTGTGCACCCTTCGACAGTGTGGGACATATCTCTGACGTGGTAAGCTGGAATCTTTATCTCGGCTGGTACACTCCCTTTATGTGGCTTAATAACGTATGGGTGGACTACTTCCACCACCGTTATCCCAACCGTGCTCTCGGCTACTCCGAGTACGGCTGCGAGTGTATGCCCAACCTTCACTCCTCCCATCCCTGCCGCGGTGATCAGACCGAGGAGTACCAGTGTAAATACAACGAGTTTATGCTCAACTTCTTTGAGAAGCGTCCCTTTATGTGGGCGACTCACCTGTGGAATATGTTTGACTTTGCCGCCGACGCAAGAAACCAGGGCGGCGAGCCGGGTATGAACCATAAGGGACTTGTTACCTTCGACAGAAAGATTAAGAAGGACAGCTTCTATCTCTACAAGGCTTGGTGGTCGAAGGATCCCTTCGTCTACATCTGCGGCCGCCGTTACGTTGACCGTGCCGAGCCCTACACCACCGTTAAGGTATATTCCAACTGTCCCGAGGTCACCCTCTACGCCAACGGCAAGAAGATCGGCACCAAGGCGGGCAACAAGGTATTTACCTTCCGCGTCCCCCTCTCCGGTAAGGTAAAGCTTCAGGCAGCCTACGGCAAGCATCACGACCAGATAGTTATCAGAAGGGTTGACAAACCAAATCCCGAGTACAAGCTTAGTAAAAGAAAAGCCAACGGCGGCAACTGGACCTAATTTTTATGCGTGAAATTTGGCTAAATTATTCGACTGCTCCCACTCGCAGTATGTAAATACAGCTTCGGGTCGCATTCAAACAATTTATCTCAAATTTCACCGCCTAAAAATGCGTGGGTGATGGTTTGATTTTGCTTTTTACATCACCGCTCGGCGTATGTAAATACAGCTTCGGGCTTCAACCGATCAAACCAACTCAAATTTCACCCCACAGGGCTTTCCTTCAACAATTATTAAAAAATGTTCATATTAAGGTAAATTTAAGGTATATTTAAAGTATATCCTTTAATTTTATAGTGCTTTCAGAAGAAAGGAGTTCTAAAATGAACGAAAATAACGGCATTAACCGTGCCAAATTTTATCAGCTCGCTCTGTTCCCGATGAACAACGGTGCGACTAACGTCTACTTTGTACTCATTTTAAGCTATATTGCCACCTTCGGTAACAAGGTGCTTGGCATTGCGATGGTATTCGCCTCCTTTATGGTTACGGGAATGCGAGTATTTGACGCTATCACCGACCCTATTATCGGTGCAATTATGGACAAGACCGACGGCAAATTCGGTAAATTCCGTCCCTTTATGGTGCTCGGAAACGTCGTTATGGCAATCTCCGTAATTGCTCTTTACATACTGACGCCCCTGGTGCCCGCATCTGCGATGTGGCTTCGCTACACCCTCTTTATTCTGCTTTATGCGGTATGGGTTATCGGCTACACCTTCCAGACCTCGGTAACACGCTCGGCACAGCCCGTCCTTACCAACGATCCGAAGCAGCGTCCCCTCTTTACCGTATTTAACACTATTGCCTCCCTTGTAGGTATGGGTGCGATGCAGTTCGTTGGCCCCATTATCGCAGGTGACAATATTGCAGGCGACTACAACGCTACCTGGTTCGCTATTATGACACCCGTCGGCGTGGTTATTTCGGTTGTTCTTACTATACTTGCCATCATCGGTATCTGGGAGAAGGATCAGACCAAGTACTTTGGTATCGGCGGCAAGCAGGAGAATCTTAAGCTCAGAGAGTACGTTGACATAGTTAAGAACAACAAGCCTCTCCAGCGACTTATGGTTGCGGGCGGCGGATGCAAGCTTGCTCTCTCCATTGCGACCAACGTTACCGTTCTTTGTATGCTTTACGGCTGTATGACACAGTTCGGCACCACCGTAAACGAGGCGGGCCAGATCATCAGCCAGAACCGTTATGACAGCCTTTACCTTATTATGATGGTTATGGGCTACGTATTCTCCGCACCCTTCTTCCTTCTCACCGTCCGTACCTCGCAGAAGCACGGTCAGAAGAAGTCGCTTATGACCTACGTTGCGGTTGCATTCCTTTGCTACATCGGCGTTCTTGTAATGCTTCTCCTCTGGAGATTTGGCGACCCCGCTTGGAATCTCTCTATCTTCGAGGGTACTCTCTTCGGCCCCGATTTCAAGATCACCATCAACCTTTATACCGTACTCTTCATTGTCTTCTTCGGCGTGGGCTACGGTGCATATTATGCTACCGCGGATATGCCCATTCCTATGGTTGCCGACTGTGCCGACTACGAGACCTATCGCTCGGGCAAATTCATTCCCGGTATTATGGGAACGCTCTTCAGCCTTGTTGATAAGCTGGTGTCCTCGCTGTCTGCTACCGTCGTATCCATCGCTCTGCTCTTTATCGGCGTTCACGAGCTGCCTACCAAGGCGACACCCTACGTTGAGGGTATGAACTGGGTTGTAATCGCACTCTTCTGTATCGTACCTATGTGTGCGTGGGCACTTACTCTCTGGGCGATGAAGGGCTACTCCCTTGACGGCAAGCGTATTAAGACCATCCAGGCTGTTAACTCCGCCCGTAAGGAGGCTGTTGCAGGCGGTATGTCTATGGAAGAGGCTATGGCCACCATTAATGACGAGACTGTTTCGGGTGAGGTAGTTTCTCACTGATTACATATCCTTGATTAAGGAAAAGCAAAGGTTTTATGAAATACGATTATTTAATTGTAGGTGCCGGCCTTTTCGGTGCGGTATTCGCACGGGCGGCCACCGACGCGGGACGGCGTGTGCTTGTCATCGACAGGCGTGATCACGTCGGCGGCAATATTTATACCGAGGACGTAGAGGGCATCAACGTGCATAAGTACGGTGCTCATATCTTTCACACCAACGATAAGGCGGTGTGGGAGTACGTCACCCGCTTTGCCGAGTTCAACCGATACACCAACTCTCCGGTGGCAAACTATAAGGGCGAGCTTTACTCCTTGCCCTTCAATATGTATACCTTCAACGCTATGTGGGGTGTTACCACACCCGACGAGGCGAGGGCAAAGATCGCAGAGCAGCGTGCGGCCGCAGGCATCGAGGAGCCGAAAAATCTTGAGGAGCAGGCGATCTCTCTCGTCGGTACCGATATATACGAGAAGCTTGTCCGCGGCTATACCGAGAAGCAGTGGGGCAGGCCCTGTGATCAGCTTCCCGCCTTCATAATCCGCCGTCTGCCCGTCAGATTCACCTTTGATAACAACTACTTCAACGCTCTCTACCAGGGCATTCCCATCGGCGGCTATACCGCTATGGTGGACAGGATGCTTGACGGCATCGAGGTGCGTCTTGGCGTTGATTATCTTGACTGTCGCGAGCAGCTTCGTCCCCTGGCGGACAAGGTCGTTTATACCGGCCCCATCGACAGCTACTTTGACTTCTGCTACGGGCCTCTCGGCTACCGTAGCGTGCGGTTTGAGACCGAGCTTCTGGACACCGAAAACTTCCAGGGCAACGCGGTTATCAACTATACCGACCGCGAGACGCCCTATACCAGAATTATCGAGCACAAGCATTTTGAGTTCGGTAGCCAGCCGAGGACGGTCATCTCCCGCGAGTACAGTCAGGAGTGGCATCCGGGCATCGAGCCCTACTATCCCATCAACGATGAGAAGAACGGGGCACTTTATTTGAAATACAAGCAGCTTGCCGACTCGGAGGAAGGAGTTATCTTCGGCGGCAGACTTGCAGAATACCGCTACTACGATATGGACGCAGTTATTGCGTCTGCACTTTCCGTGGCAGAAAGGGAGCTTAAATGATGAAGCTATTAACCGTAACCGTTCCTTGCTATAATTCCGAAGCCTATATGGAAAAATGTATAGACAGCCTGCTTGTAGGCGGCGAGCGTGTTGAGATAATCATTATTGACGACGGCTCACGCGACCGTACGGGCGAGATTGCCGACGGCTACGCCGCAAAATATCCCAATATCGTCCGCGTTATCCACCAGGAGAACGGCGGTCACGGCGAGGGTATTAACCAGGGCCTTATTCACGCTGCGGGACGCTATTTCAAGGTTGTTGACAGCGACGACGTGATGAGCGGGGATTTTCCCGCCTTCCTTGACAGGCTTGAGTGGTGCGAGCAGCAGGGCGGCGTTGACCTTATGGTCACAAACTACTTCTATGTACATACCGACGGTGTTGGTGACAGATCTATTTGCTATAAGAGCGTGCTTCCCACCGACGTCATCTTCGGCTGGAGTGATACGAGACGCTTTGCCATCCATCAGATGCTGACCATTCACTCCTGCACCTTCCGTACCGAGCTTATGCGTCAGACGGCGACAGAGCCCCTGCCGAAGCACGTCTTCTACGAGGATAATCTTATGATATGTCGCGTTCTTCACGCGGTGGAGAGGATGTACTATATGAATATCGACCTCTACCGCTATTGGATCGGCAGACCCGACCAGTCGGTACAGGAGGAGGTAATGAAGAAGCGATACACCCATCAGCTTATGGTGACCGAGCGTTGCTTCAGAACCTGCCGCCTTGACGAGATAAAGAGCAAGCAGCTTCGTGCATATCTTAAGCACGAGTTCTTCGTTATGTTCGGCATCTCTATCCTTTACGCCCGCCTTAATAAGAGCGACGAGGCCGATGCAAATCTTGATAAGATGTGGCAGACCTGCATTGATCACGATGCAAAATGGGGCAAGCACTTCCGCTATCGTACACCCCTTTCGCTTATCTGCCTGCCGGGGAAATTCGGCCGTAATTTCGGCGTATTTATCTATCGCCTGGCGAATAAGATCGTAAGATTTAACTAATCAAAATCCCAACGTTTATAAAAAGAAAAAGATAACGGTAAAGGGGTGATGTTCTTAGCGGAGAATTTACACTTTCGCAAAAGTGCAAGCATCGCATTTGACAGGTCAAACGCAAATATGGGCTAAGCCCAAACCCAAATACGTGAACCCCCAAAGCTCATACTTCGCTTCGGGGAACCCCTATACAAACAGAAAGTCGGATCGTAGCCATGTCGTTCTGTGAGCCAAGGAGTTGATAATATGCCTTGTCTTCCTAAGCCCGCTTGGCCTCCGACTTCGAAGCGAAGTATGAGCTTTGGGGGTTCACGTATTTGGGTTTGGGCTTAGCCCATATTTGCGTTTGACCAGTCAAATGCGATGCTCGCACTTAGCGGTGTTGTTAAAATTCTCCGCTAAGAACATCAGCCCTTAATCCGCCTCTTTTTTTACTGTTTTGTGGTGCTGAAAACGCGATATTTTGTCACTCCGAGAATGGTCTCGCCGTCAACC
>JAZNWM010000118.1:0-5999 GCA_045593345.1 Eubacteriales bacterium | reverse complement strand
AAGCTTGCCAAACTGGGTTCCCCAGTCACCGAGGTAGTTGATACCGATACACTTATAGCCCGCAAACTCGTGAAGGAGCTTCAGGCTGTGACCGATAACGGTAGTACCGAGGTGGCCGATATGGAAGGGCTTCGCCACGTTGGGAGAGGAATAGTCGAGAACGACGGTCTTGCCCTCACCGTTCATAGGCGAGCCGTACTTGTCAGCAAGAGAGAGAACCTCGCCGGTCACTCTCGCCGAGAAGGGCGTGCCGCTGATCTTGAAATTAAGATAACCGTTGATCGCAACTACGGAGGAGAACTCCTCGCACTTGATGGCAGATGCAAGCATCTCGGCAATCTGTACGGGAGAGCGGCGAAGTGTCTTGGACAGACGGAAGCAAGGAAGTGCGATATCGCCCATCGAGGTATCGGGGGGATATTCAAGCATACCGATAATTTCCTCTGCCGAGAGGAGTCCCTCGCCAAAGCCCACGCTTACTGCATCGGCAATAAGTGCGGCGGTTTTTTTCTTTAATGTAAGCATATATATTTACCTCTGATTTATTATCAAGCGTTTTAAAGCGAATTTCTCATTCTGACGTACTCGCCGTCGGGCTCTGCCTCAACGAGTCTTGCAGGAATAAAGGGGGCAAAGGCGAAGACGTATGCCATTGCAGCCTCAAAGCCGTCTACAAGGTAGAACTCGCCGTCCCTCTCGCATACGGTGATCTCCGAAAGCTCCTCGCCTGACTCCAGTCGTGAGGCAAGGGGGGCGAGCATATCACCGTCAAGCTCTCTCTCGGGGAAATGCAGCCTCTCGGGTGAGAGAAAGACGCGGCTGTAGGACTTGTCCTGCTGCCAGAGGGCAAAGGAGGTGGCAATTCTGTCGGAAACCTGCTCGGGCGTGGCAACGCTGGTATCCACGATAAGCGAGTAGTTTCTGAGGTCCTTTATGTCAACGCCATACTGCTCGGTATATCTCTTCTTCTCGCTCTCGCGACGCTGACGGGTAGCCTCAATGGTTTCCTCAAGGGTAGCAGAATGCTCGCCCCGTCTGTTCGCCTGCATAATGCGAAGAGCAGACGTCTCGATATCGCAGGAAAGATAGACCTTGAAGGTTCCCTTTGTAAAGTGCCAGGCCATACGCGAGTCAATTATAAGGAAGCGGGGATCATCCGAAAGAGCGGCAATACCCGCGTCGATCTCGTGGTCGATCTCAGGATGGGTTTCCATATATTTATTAAGCTCGGTAACCGTCATTCCGCGTGCCTCTGCAATAGAGCGAACGATCGCCCCCGTACAGTAATACTCCGCCGAAAGTCGCTTAATAAGAATGTCTGCGACCGTGCTTTTACCGCTGCCAAGATCGCCTGCAAGCGAAATTTTATCCTGCATATCCGTCCTCCCTCTAAATCGCTATAATTTGCCTATGGGTATAGTTAACTAAATAATTATAATATATTTTGTGCAAAATGTCAAGATTGTTTGTAAATTTTATTGGATAGGTTATAGCTTGCAACGTTTTTCGATGAATAATCTTCCTTTGATGGGGAAATAATGATGACAGCACAATTAGGAAAGGAAATAAAAATGGAAAAGAAATTCAGATTCAGCGACCAGCCCAGGCGGGTCAAAATTATTTACGCGGCGGTAATCGGCGTGCTTTGTGTAACGGCGGTGGTGATTGGCATCGTGTCGGCGGCATCAAGGAAAAACGACACGCCCCTTGACGATGATCCCGTAGTAAGTCTCCCCGATGGGGACGAGGGTGAGGGAGACGGCCAGACTCCCGACGGTGACGGAGGCAATGAGGACACTACGCCCGAAAAGCTTAGCTTCGTGTCACCCGTAGTAGGCGAGGTCACCAAGCACCACAGCCTTGATACCCCCGTGTTCTCAAACACCCTAAACGAGTGGCGAGTTCATACCGGTATTGACATTTCCGCCGAGGAGGGTGCAGAGGTGTGTGCATCGGCCGGCGGTACTGTGACCCGTGTTTACAGCGATGCCCTGCTCGGTAAGACGGTGGAGATCACCCACGAGGGCGGCATAGTCAGCATTTACTCTAACCTCGCGACGGCGAGCATTACCGTCAGCGAGGGCGACGAGGTGAAATCGGGTACGGTTATCGGTCGGGTTGGCGACACCTCCCTGTCCGAGCTTGCCGACGAGGCTCACCTGCACTTCGGTATTAAAGTAAACGGCGTCAGCGTAAATCCCCTTGACTATATCTCCGACTCCTCAAAGCAGGCATCGCTCGGGATGACGGAGGTTTAAGGGAATTCAGAATTCAGAATGCGGAATGCAGAATGCAGAATGAGGGGAGGCTTGAGGAAAAAGGAGCAGAATTCGCAATTTAAAAATGTTTTCTCCTAAAACTTGACAAGGAAAGGCGAGTATGATATAATTTTCTTGTCTGTCGGGGCTTCGTCCGCGAGGCTCCGACTATTTTTATTATTGAGGTTGTCGAAATGACTAATATTGCAATACTCGGCTTTGGCGTCGTTGGTGGCGGAGTTGCCGATCTGTTAATTAATAATCGCGACTGCGTTACAAGGCTCGGCGGTGATGAGGTCAGGATCAAGTACATACTTGATCTCCGGGACTTTCCCTCCTCTCCCCTTGCCCATCTTGTAGTACACGATTTTGATATAATTCTCTCCGATCCCGAGGTTGACTACGTTATCGAGGCTATGGGTGGCTCTCACCCCGCATACGAATATACCGTGGCAGCCCTTAAGTCGGGAAAGAGCGTTATCACCTCCAACAAAGAGGTGGTTGCAAGCTTCGGTGACGAGTTCCTTGCTCTCGCGAGAGATAGGGGCGTATGCTATCGCTTTGAGGCGGCGGTGGGCGGAGGTATTCCCGTTATCTCACCGATGATAAGCTGTGTTAAGCAGAACAGGATCACCGAAATTCGCGGCATTCTCAACGGAACGACCAATTACATTCTTACGAATATGTTTGATCTCGGTGCATCCTTTGACGAGGCTCTTCGTGATGCACAGGAGCGTGGCTATGCCGAACGTAATCCAGATGCCGACGTGCTCGGTACGGACGCCTGTCGTAAGATAGCCATACTGACGGCTATTGCAACGGGAAGACTGCTGCCGACCGAGAAAATTCACACCGAGGCCATTACTGCGATCCGCCACAATGACGTAAGGGCGGCAGAGAGCGTTGATATGTGCATAAAGCTGCTCGGCAGATGTATTATTACAGACGGCGGTATGCAGGTTATGGTTGCCCCCTTTATGATTAATGCCGACTCTCCCCTGGCGTCGGTAAAGTCGGTATACAACGCTGTTGAGATTATCGGCGAGCCTATAGGCAACATAATGTTCTACGGTCAGGGTGCGGGGGCATGTGCTACCGCATCGGCAGTGGTTGGCGATCTTGTGCAGATTATGAGATCGGGCAGAAGCTATGCCGAGCCCGTATGGGAAAGGACCGAGGACGGTCTTCTGAATTTTGAGTGGTTCACGGCGAGAAATTATATTGCCCTGTCGGGTGCTACCGAAAGAGATATTGCGAAGGCCTTTGGCCTTGTAGAAATGCTGCACGCCGAGGACGAGATCGCCTTCATTACCGAATACAGAAGCGAGGGCGAGATTGACGAGGCACTTTGCTACCTGAGTGGCAGAGGGGTTAACGTGCTTTCAAGGATCAGATTGCTTTAATAAAAAAATCCCGAGTCAATCGGGATTTTTTCTTTGGCTACACCATTGAATTTTCACAATATCGGGAGTCCTTTTTATTATTGCCGAGAGTGTCATTATTGACATAAGGGTGAGCAAAATATCAATAACGTATAGGAGAAAGCTTGACGCGACAAAACTTGAGCCAAAGGCAAAAAGTACAAATATGATAGGAAAAGCAGGACGAATACAGGGAAAATAAAGCTCGGCACACTCTCTGCCGTAGTAGTACCAGCAGATAAGGGTAGCGTAGGCGAAAGAAAGTATCAGAATGGGCAGAATTGCGTCCGAGATACTGCCGAGGGCAGAGGAAAAGGCGTAGCTTACCAGCGACATCGGCGTCTTGAATAATGAAATATCAGGGACGGATAGAAGAATTACGAATCCTGTCAGCATACAGAGAAGCATACTGTCAAAAAACACCTCGCACATCGCGAAGAGCCCAGCCCTATGAGGCTCTCGTCCCCGAGAGCGTGAATGTGCCATCGCTGAGGTGCCGACGCCCGCCTCGTTTGACAGAATTCCACGGGCAAAGCCCTCGCGTACGGCGAGAAATCCTATACCCCCGCTCGCAACGCTTCTTATATTAAAGGCGGAAGAAATAATGCTGTTTACAACCGATGGAATCTTGGATATATTGGCGAAAATCACAGAAAAACAGCCTAATATGTAAATTATAGTTGTCATTGGTATGATTATTTCGGTTATACTCTCTATTTTCTTCGCTCCGCCGATGATGGCGAAAAGGAGAAGAATTGCGAGGAGGAAGAGAGATACTGCGGGGTGTAGAGAGAGTGCCGATGCCGTCACGTCAATTACGGCGGCGGTCTGCATAGCACAGCCCATAAATAGAGAAAGCAGGAGCATAAATCCCGCGTAAAGTGGAGAAAGTAGCTTCCCCGCCCTGCGGAACACCCGAGACAGCAAGGCAGACGTTCCTCCTCGGTCAATATCCTCGCTGAAAACAAGGAGTGTCTCGGTGTATTTTATCACCATAGCAAAAAACGAGGATATAAACAGCCAGAACAGGCTCCCTGCCCCGCCGATCATAATTCCCGCTGCCACGCCGAAGATATTTCCTACGCCGAGAGTCCCTGCAAGTGCCAGAAAGAGCGAGCGTCTTGCACCGCGGTCAGAAACAGATGATAGAAATTCGCCCGCCGTCCTTACAGGATGGAGGACAAAGAAAAAGCGAAGCCGTATCATAAGATAAAGCCCGACACAGGTCACCATAATCGGTAATAAAAGTGAAACGTCCATAAAAAAACTCCTTCTCATAATTCTATGAAAAGGAGTTTTTATTTATAACGCCCGACCGAATGCGTGGCGTTGAATTACCGTTATTTTTCAGGCGTTAAAGAATTTTGTAAGGTCGATACCGAGTGCCTGAAGCACGTTCCAACCGACCACAAGAAGAAGAGCGACGCCAAGAACAATGAGGATAATATTGTAGACCTTGTCAAACTTCTTCAGCTTCTCCTCGTCCTGCTTATCCTTCTCAATATCCTCCTCGCTCTCACGCAGCTCCTCGGGTATCTCGTCCATTTCGTCCTCGGCAGTCTGCTCATCAAGAGCAAAGTCATAATTGCCCTCCTTGATAGCCTTCGCCCTCTCGGACGCGTCAATCATAAGCGAGCTGACTATTCTGTAGGTAACTCCGTCCGGATCGTGGTCTGCCATAATAGTTCCTATCTCGCCGATGGCATCCTTTATCTCATCAAAATCGCGGCCGAGGGTTGCCGTATCAAGCAGAGATGCACATCTGTCACAGAGAAGTCTGGGATATCCTGCACCGCCCATAGCAAGAACGGGGGCATCCTCTCTCTCAATATTTACGTCACACATACAGCACTTAGCCATTCTTCTTTTCCTCCTTGATTTCCTTTCTTATCTCGGATCTGAAATAAGCAATATATTCGTTGCGTAAGGTTGCCCTCTCACGCTGCTCGTCAAAGGTAAGCTCTCGCGTCTTGGCAAGTCTGCCAAGCTCGTTAATTCTGTCAATCTTTTCCTTTTCCATATTTCATCCCTTCGGCTTATAAAGCTTCGCAAGGCCGCCCGTAGAGGTCTCGCGGTAATGGTGGGACAGATCCTTACCCGTCTCGTACATTGTGCGGATAACCATATCCAGCGAGATCTTTCTCGAGCCGGACAGGAAATTGGCAAGATTGACCGCGTTGATGGCCCTCATTGCCGCAACCGCATTACGCTCTATACAGGGGATCTGCACGAGGCCGCAAATAGGATCGCAGGTAAGACCGAGATGATGCTCGAAGGCGATCTCGGCAGAATATTCTATCTGATCGATGCCCATCTCAAA
>JAZNWM010000117.1:0-3078 GCA_045593345.1 Eubacteriales bacterium | reverse complement strand
ATGAGTAAAGAAGAAATGCGCCGCTGTGCATTTCGTGTGATCGTCCACCGGAACCGCATCGCAGTGGAATTTTTTCACTCGCTGACCGACGGAAACGGCGGACTTGTCTTTGTGAAAACGCTTACGGCGGAGTATCTCTATCAGAAATACGGCGTGAAGGTGCCGAGCGGCAACGGTATTCTTGATAGACTTGAGGAGCCCACACCCGACGAGCTTGAGGATTCCTTCATTAAATATGCAGGCAAGTATTCTGCCTCGCGTAAGGATACCGACGCATACCGTATAGGAGGTAAGCGTGAGCCCGACGGCTTCCGCACCAACACCGCCTTCGTTATTGATTCGGACTACATCAGGGCGGAGGCGAAGCGTCGCGGAGTCACCGTCACCGTATATATGACTGCAGCTCTTATTATGGCGGCACAGCGTGTGCAGGAGAAGGCCGTTCGCAATCCCGCAAGATATAAGCCCATCAAGATTTGTGTGCCCGTAAATCTGCGTAAGATGTTCCCGTCGAATACCCTGCGTAATTTCGTTATGTACGTGACGCCGGGCATTGATCCCAGGCTCGGCGAATACGGCTTTGACGATCTATGTCAGATTGTGGCGGCACAGATTAAGCTTCAGTCGACCAAGCGTAATATGGCTGCTATCATCAGGGCAAACGTGGACAGCGAGAAGAATATTCTTCTGCGTATCGTTCCTTTGTTTATAAAAAATATCGTTATGAAGGCAGTTTTCAATTCGGTAGGAGAGAAGAAGACCTGCTTCAGCTTCTCGAATCTCGGACTTGTCAGCGTGCCGGAGGAGTATTCCGCCCACGTTAAGCGAATGGACTTTGTCCTCGGCTCTCAGGCGTCGGCACCCTATAACGTATCCGCACTTACATACGGCGGCGAAATGTATCTCAGCGTGACCAGAAACGCCAGCGAGCCTGTTCTCGAGAGGGAAATATACGGCGTTCTTCGTGAGCTTGGCGTCCCACATACCGTGGAGAGTAATACCAGAGGAAAGGAGAAGGAATAATATGTACTGTATCAAATGCGGAGCAAAGCTATCGGACGGTCAGACGGTCTGCCCGCTCTGTGAGACTCGCGTTTATCACCCCGATTTCAGCATAACCGAGGAGAATACATATCCGAAGATCCCCTTCAAATCCGAGGAATTCAACCGTAAGGGACTTATGTTCGTTATTACTATGATCTTTCTTGTCCCCTTTATTCTTCCGATAATTCTTGAGCTTGGCTGGCACTCGGACGTCAGCTGGTCGGGATATGCCTCGGGCGGAACTCTGATTTTTTACACGGCTTTTCTTATGCCGCAGTGGTTTAGGAAGCCTAATCCCGTGATTTTTGTGCCCGTAACCTTTGCACTTACCATCGGACTTCTCCTGTTCATCTGCGTTGAGACGGGGGGGAATTGGTTTATGTCCTTCGCGTTTCCCATAGCAGGATCGCTCGGCATTATTGCAAGTGCGGCTACGGCTGTGCTGTATTACGTCAAAAAGGGACGCCTTTACACTATAGGCGGCCTGCTTATCGCACTTGGCGTGTGGACTCTCTTCCTGGAGTACGATATCCGCACTACCTTCGACGTCAGCACCCCGTTTTATTGGTCGATGGCCCCCCTCACCGTCCTTGCCGTAGTGGGCATAATGCTTATCGTGATTGCTATCGTAAAGCCGCTGAAGGAATCCTTAAGACGCATATTCTTCATAGGAAAAGTGAAAATTTAGCAAAATACACAAAAATTTTTTCAAAAAACTATTTACAAACGCATTTTTTTGTGTTATAATAACCAACGGCCTTTAACTGAGGGACGTGTATGGCCCCGCTCCGTTTGGATAAAATCCTTGCGTAGCCCGTGCTTTTCACCCGCACTCTTCTCGGTTTTTGGAAATAAATTTTAAGAAAGGTGAAGACAAATGATTTCGAAGGAAAAAAAGACAGCCCTCATTGAGCAGTACAAGATCAATGAGCAGGACACAGGTTCTCCCGAGGTTCAGGTTGCAATTCTTACAACCAGAATCAACGAGCTCACCGAGCACATGAAGAAGAACCCCAAGGACTTCCACTCTCAGAGAGGTCTCTCTAAGATGGTTGGTCACAGAAAGCAGCTTCTTGCATATCTTGCAAAGAAGGATATCGAAAGATACAGAGCTCTTATCAAGAGCCTCGGTCTCAGAAAGTAATACACTTACTTCCCGGGATGATATAATAAGCGGGAACGGATTTTTTCGTTCCCGTTTGTTATGAATACTCAAAATCACAATATTCGGATCGAAAGTAGCAGTTAAATATGTGCTGAATCGGGCTTCAGCGGATATTTAAGTGCTATGTTCGCTCCGAGAAATAAAAACAAAGGAGTTTTAACATGGTAGAAAGAATCAAAACATTTGATGACTACAGAGAATTCCGCTACGAGCTCGCTGGCAGACCTCTTGTAGTAAAGACCGGTAAGGTAGCAGGCCTTGCAAACGGTGCGGCAATGGTACAGTACGGTGATACCACCGTTCTTGCAACCGCAACCGCATCCGCATCTCCCAGAGAGGGTATCGATTTCCTTCCTCTCTCGGTTGACTATGACGAGAAGATGTACGCTGTGGGTAAGATCCCCGGCGGCTTCCTTAAGCGTGAGGGTAAGCCCTCTGAGAAGGCTGTTCTCGCAGGCCGAGTAATCGACCGTCCCGTCCGTCCTCTCTTCCCCAAGGATCTGAGAAACGACATCTCTCTTCTCCTCACTATTATGTCGGTTGACCCCGACTGCTCGCCCGAGATCACCGCTATGATCGGTGCATCCATCGCTCTCTCCATCTCCGATATTCCGTGGAACGGTCCTATCGGTGGCGTTTTCGTAGGTCTCACCGACGAAGAGGGTATCGTAATCAACCCCACTTCCGAGCAGAGAAAGCGCAGTTCCCTTGAGCTTACAGTTGCAGCTTCTGAAAAGAAGGTTGTTATGATCGAAGCAGGAGCAAACGAAGTTCCCGACGATATAATGTTTGAAGCCATTATGAAGGCACACGAAGAAATCAAGCCCGTTATCGAATTCATCAATCAGATGGTTGCAGAAATCGGTAAG
>JAZNWM010000116.1:0-8161 GCA_045593345.1 Eubacteriales bacterium | reverse complement strand
TTGCCGTATGCCATTCATTATATACGCTGATTTCGGTCATTTCTTTGTATGCGATCTCACCGTTTATCTTGACGTAAGCGTAAATGGTCGTTTCTCCGCCGTCGCCTCCCATAATTGAGATCGCGTAATTATATTTGCCCGATTTGAGGTTGTCAACCTGCTGCTCGAGCGTAAATTCGACAGTATTTGCCGAAGCACCCCAGAAATGATAGTGCTTGGTACCCGTCAAGGAATCCGTCACCTTGTCTTCAACCTTGAGCTCGTCGAATTTGCCGATAGCGGTTGCATTCCAAGCATTTTCGCCTTCCTCAAAGCTCCAGTTCTGAAGGAAGTTGTATTCGACCATCGAAACGTAACAGCGCGCTCCCATTCCGCCCGCCGTACCTTTAATCTCATACTTTGCAACACCTCCGTTTTTCATAGCGTCAATATTGACGTTATGCCACTCGACGGGAATTTCATTTTTAGAGTTGTCAAGCATAATGGCGTTTACCGTTTCGGGCAAAACAATTTCGCCGTTGAGGTCAATAATCAGATTTACGTCTTCGATGGCATCTGCTTTGTTGTTGACAGTATTTCCTTTTTTGACAAGGCCGAACACCTTGAGCGATTCAAGCGCTTTGCCGTTTTTATCAAAGAACGCCTGATTGTCAACGGCGCATCCGCCGTACCATTTGCCTGCATCATCGGGATCATACTCCGCCGCATTGGAAGAGGCCCATCCCGAGCCGTGTTTTTCCCACTTTGCAAGATTGGATTCATAGCTATCACCGCCAACCGAGATCCACGTGCCTTCCCAATAAAACACGCCGATGCAGTTTTTGATCTTATTGACAGCGGTATCGATCACATTACGCACAAGGTTCGCCTGTCCTTGGATTGTGAACGGATAGTCCTTTACGAATCCGCTGCCCTCACCAATGGTGTTTCCGTAGAAATCGGTATCCTCGGCGGTGAAAGCATAAGACGTTTCGGCGATCATAACTTTTTTACCGTAAGTCTCGGCAATATTTGAAAGAACCGATGCGAGATTGTCGAGCGTACCGTGCCAAAATGGATAGTATGAGGATGCAAAAACGTCGTAATCAACCCCAAAATATTCAAGATTCTTTCCGTAGCTTTCGTAATTGGTCACCTTTTCGGGATTGGCGAAATGCACCGCGACAAGGGCGTTGGGGCACACCTCACGAACAGCCTTTGCACCTGCATTCATAAGTTGAGTTATCTTTTTCCAACCGCCGAGCGCGGAGCTTGATTCGCCTGCCATTGCCCCGTTGGTTTCATTACCTATCTGAACCATACCAACATCAACTCCCGCGCTGACGAGCTTTTCAAGGCATTCCTTGGTGTAATCATAAAGAGCCTCGGACTTTTCGTCGATATTCATACCCTTCCAAGCTTTCGGAACCATCTGCTTTGCGGGGTCTGCCCAGAAATCGGAATAGTGGAAGTTGACAAGCAGCTTCATTGCGTATTCGGTGGCACGCTTGCCGACTGCAATGGCGTTTTCTATGTCACAGTTCCCGCCGCCATATCCATTTCCCGACGAATCAAAGGGATCGTTCCAGATGCGGACGCGAATATAATTTATACCGTTTTCCGAAAGGATCTGATAAACATCCTTTTCCGTTCCGTCAAAGTCATAATATTTAACCCCCGAAGCTTCAAGAGCAGGAACACAGGATGCATCCATACCCATAATAAATTCGTCCGTGATGTTATCGACCTTCCGGACGTAGAGAGAATCCGAACTCAGATTCATTCCGAGATTATTCGGAACCCACGTACTGTTGATCCTATTTCCGCAAGAAGCGAGAGGAAACATCAGGGAAATAATCAAAAAAATGCAAATGAGTAGTTTTTTCATTTTTATCATCCTAAAATATAGCCTATACCGAAGCATATTTGGTGCGCGATATAGGCTATACGAAGATTTATTTGTTGATAAGTGCGTCGTTGATATATACTCTGATTCCGATGTAATCGACAGATATTTCACCTCTTTCGCGTGCCAGCACAGAGGATGACGCGCGTTCGGAATCTGCGATGAGATTCCATTCTCCGCTCAAAGTATACGTAAAATTGGTTTCGGTGGGGTTGATGATTACCAGAACTTTTCCGCCATTGCCGTCTTCGATCGTGACTGCTACCGATCCCTTGTCGCCAATCTGTTCCGAGGTGACGGTGCTGCTCGAATCAGTAAAGATCGGGTATGCTTTTCGCATCTCGATCAAACCCTTGTAGTAGAGCATAGTTTCGTACTGAATTGTACCTTCCGCAAGCATCGACCAATCAATGTTGTTGACGGCATCGCTCGACTTGTAGCTGTTTTCGTCGCCGCCCTTGGTGCGGAGCATTTCTTCACCCGCCTGCCAGAAGGGAGTTCCCTTCGAGATCATAAGGATGGCTGCGCCGAGATTGTTCATATCGTTTCGCATTTCATCCGAATATGTCGGATTTGAGAGAAGAAGCTTATCCCAGAGGGTGTTGTTGTCGTGCGCGCTCATATAGTTGATGACCATTGAATTCTCAACCGACCATCCTATACCGACTCCGCCTCCGCCCTTGATTCCGAAGAGAACCTTCGAGAGCGTTGCTTTCGATGAGCCGTTTATGTAGCCCTTTGACGTTTTTTCAAACACGCTGCCCTTAAGACCGTCGCGGATGGCGTCGTTGAATACTGCGATGGAGCCGATGGCGTTGCCCGTGGGCGTGATTTTAGAGATATTGGCTTGATTTGCCTGAGCACTTCCGTCAATGGTGGCACCCATCGTCCAGCCTTCTCCGTAAATAATAGCATTCGGATTGATCGTATGAACTGCACTTTCAATCTCTTGCATGGTTTCAAGGTCGTGCAGACCCATAAGGTCAAAGCGCAGACCGTCGAGTTTATATTCCTTGACCCAATAGGATGTTGAATCGACCATAAACTTTCCGAACATATATCTTTCAGATGCCGTGTCGTTTCCGCATCCGCTTGCGGAGGAATTCACACCGGTATTAGTGTATCTGTAATAATAATAAGGAACGATTTTGTTGAGTGAGCTGTTGGCATCATAAGTATGGTTATAAACCATATCCATAATCACGCCGATCCCCGCATCGTGCAGAGACTTGACCATCTCCTTGTATTCCTTGATCCTGACTTCGCCGTTGTAAGGATCGGTGGAATAGCTGCCCTCGGGAACATTATAGTTCTCGGGATCATAGCCCCAGTTGAACTGCGTGTCGGGCTTTGTTTCGTCAACCGACGCGTAGTCATATACGGGGAGAAGGTGAACGTGGGTTATGCCGAGCTCTTTGAGGTAGTCAACACCGACGGACTTTCCGTGCTCGTTGACAAGTCCCGTTTCTGTAAATGCAAGATACTTTCCTTTATAATTGGAAGAGGATATCTTGTTTGAGAAATCCCTTACGTGAACCTCCCAAATGATCGCCTCTGAATAAGAGGAGATAGGGGAAGAGAGGGCAGCATTTCCCCAACCGGTCGGATTTGTACGCGAAAGATCAACGACCATTCCACGCTTACCGTTGACTCCTGCAGATTTTGCGTAGGGGTCAACAGCCTCCTGCGTGCCGACAGCTGTGGTTACTGTATAAGTATAATAGGTTCCGTGACCACACTCTTCTGTATGTGCCCACACACCCTTTTCTCCGCGCACCATATCAACGCTCTTGTATGCGTCAACTCCGTTACCCGCGGTGAAGAGATTGAGAACGACCTTTGAAGCCGTAGGAGCCCAGACCTTAAAGGTTGTGCCGGAGCCGTTTATAATGGCACCGAGATCGTCACCGTCATAGTGATAGTTTGCGGCAAAATAGTCTGTGTCAAATATGGTGGTTGGGATAACGGTTTTTGCGCCGTATCCTTCAATAGAGATGCGATAATTCTTTGTCAAGTCGAGGCTTTCGCCGACCTCGATGTATCCCGCGGATGCCGATCTTCCGAGTGTGGAAATCGAAGTAACTGCGATTTCGCGATCCCCCTCGTAAACCTTGACCTGATCGGGAGAGGAGATGATCTCTTTGGGAGTGATGCGGTATTCGATCTTTTTTTCATCGACGAGTGCCGCAAGCGCGAGTTTTTTAATCATTTCAAGAGTTTTGCCTCCGTCCTGGCTGATATATTGCGAAGAGTCGCCCGATTTGAGGTAGATAACTGTTTCTTTGCCTTCAATAATGGCAAATCTGTCCTGATCGTAGTCCTTCGTTGCGTTGCCCCAAGAGCTTCCACCGGGCTCAGAGCAATCTTTGCGGACAATAAATCCAACTTGTTCGATTCCTTCGGGAACATTGACGACAACCTTCGCACCGTATTCGCATTCGTGGAAAACGTAGCCTTTTCCCGCCTTGTCGCCCCACCAGATCCAGATGTCGCAGTTTTCGTAGCTGCCGTTGTGATTCCAATAGAAAGTGAGTTGGTTATGACCTTCCTCAATGGGCAAGATATATTCGTATGCGGGCGGCTGCCATATTGTGTCGTCGGTTGTGGTGTCGCCACTTTGACAAGAAAGGACTAGCTGAAGTGCAAGTGTCAGAACAAGAAGCAGGGAAAAAATACGAAGAGAGCTTTTCATATTCATTCTCCTCTGTATTGATCTTATTTATTGCGCTTGGTTCTGGTGGTCAGATTTAGGATCTTGCCGCGAAGCTTTGCAGTGTTGTAGCGAGGGCTGATACGCCAAGCCCAGTTTCCTGATGCTGTAGATGGGGTGTTCATACGTCCCTCTTCGTTTGAAAGCTCAAGGTAATCCTGCATAGGTACTATTGCGAGATTTGCAATGCTGCGGAAAGCAAATTCGATGAGGTCGTAGACGCGGCTCTGCTCGCGGTTTCTCGGACATTCGCGGTTGAATCGCTTCTTGGATTCACCGGCGAGATTCTTGAGCCAGGAATATGTGCAATCCGAGTCGTGCGAGGATGCGTATACGACGCAGTTCTTAGTGGTATACATTCTGGGAAGATACTCGTTGTTTTCGTCGTCGAATGCGAAATGAAGCATCTTCATGCCGGGGAAACCGCCGCCGGTGAGAAGCTCACGGACGTCGTCGGTGATAAGACCGAGGTCTTCGGCAATGATCTTCGCCTTGGGATACTTTTCTGCAACCGCGCGGAAGAGCGCAATACCGGGAGCAGAATCCCATTTGCCGTTCTTGGCGGTCGACTCGCCGTAGGGAATGTTATAGTATCCCGCAAATCCACGGAAGTGGTCAATGCGGAGAATGTCATAGAGCTTGAAAGCTGAGCCGATTCTGTCAAGCCACCAGGAGAAGCCCTGCTCTTCCATAAGAGCCCAATTATAGATCGGGTTGCCCCAAAGCTGACCGGCGGGGGAGAAGTAGTCGGGGGGGCAGCCCGCAACAACGCTGGGATTGTAGTTTTCGTCAAGCAAGAACTGCGCGGGCGCAGCCCAAACGTCCATCGAATCGTGCGCGACGTAAATGGGCATATCGCCGATTATCATAATACCCTTTGCATGAGCGTGGTCAACAAGCGACTGCCACTGTGTTGAAAATTCAAATTGGATCCAACGCCAAAAGGACATTTCGGTTTCGTGCTCAACCTTATGCGCGATCGCTTTTTTGTAGTCGCGGTGCTCTTCATCCCAGAGCGTCCACTGGCAGTAATTATACTTGATCTTAAGGGCCATGAAGAGAGCGTAATTCTCAAGCCAGGATGCGTTCTTTTTCACAAATTTCGCATATTCCTTGCTTGGAGTAAAGCGGGAATGAGCCAGGCGGAGAGCGGTATATCTGGTATTAAAGAGCCAACCGTAGTCAACCTTCTTGGAATCGTTTAGATTCATTGCAAGCTCTTCTTTGGTAAGAAGTCCCTGTTTTGCAAGGATGTCAAGATCGATAAAATAAGGGTTGCCCGCAACCGATGAAGGCGACTGATATGGGCTGTCGCCGTATGAGGTGGGATTGAGAGGTAGCACCTGCCAGCATTTCTGCGCGGTGGCATCAAGAAAATCAATAAAATCGTGAGCCGATTTGCCAAAGCTACCAATGCCATACTTGGAAGGCAGACTGCTGACGGGCATAACAACTCCCGATTTGTGTTTGAATCCGAAATTTTTTGTATAATTCATAATAGTCAAACTCCTTTCGGTAAATAACCTAAAGCATAATTAAATATATTATATCATTACACGGAGCAAATTTCAACAATTTTTTTATTTTTGTCATTATTATTTTATTGGAATTGATAAACTGAAGATTTTTTGGGGATGATAGTCTCTGATGTGTTGAAATCCGTTCCGCTGATTCCGAAAACTCAGCTAAAATTACAGCTATTGCGACATATAGACATATATAGGATTGATGCGCGTATTACTAGTAAGGAGATCAACGATAGTTTTATATTCGGATTTATCAGAAGAAGTAGTAAAATGAAGGAAGTGAAAATCGTATTATAACTTATACCATAAGTACATACTATTTAATTTGCGTAACAGCACTCAAAAAACTGCGTAACAGGGCATAAAAACAGGGCATTTTGAAGGTTGCTTCAAAATGCCCTAAAAGCTTTATAAAACAAAGAAAAACGAGCAACTTGCGTTGCTCGTTTAACTGGTCTGAGTGACAAGACTTTCGAACTTATATTTGCGCGCGATGTGCGGCTTAAGTGGTGAAAATGGGCGCTTAGCGCGCAAATGATTGGTGTTCGCGGGACGAACACCAAGAAGTTCGGCATCTATTGAAGTCAAACGAAATAAGGGCAACCCGAACGCGTTCGAATTGCCCTTATTTGGTCTGAGTGACAAGACTTGAACTTGCGGCCTCTACCACCCCAACGACGACTAGTAAGTTTTTTGTGTGATTTTGAGTCCAATATGTGCTCTTGAGTCCGGAAAAATCCGATTTCCGTCCGTTGTGTGCTACTGTGTCCACGTAGTCCGAAAATGTCTATGGTCAAGAATGTGGTCAAAAAATCCGCTCCCCAATCGATGTGGTCAAAATCACGGAGCGGATTCTTATTTCAAGTAATTACTGCTTCGAAAATCGGTTTTGAAGCATTATAAAGTGGTCAATTTATGTGGTCGTTTTCAAGCCGATTTTACCCCTCTCCAACCACGTCCTATTGTAACTCTCTTCAACCGAATTGTCAAGTCCTTTTGCAAAAATTGATACGCTGTAAGCAAAGAAAGCGCGCGGACGTAAAACTTGGAAATTACACCTTGCAATTTCCTCTCATTTTTGATATAATACAATCAATAAGAATTTCGGGAGGGGTGAGGATATGCCGCTGAAGATCATAAGACAGGATATAACCAAAATAAAGTGCGATGCGATCGTGAATCCTACCGATCCGCATTATTCGCATGCGGGAGGCACCGATTGTGCGATCCACGATACGGCGGGCGAGGAACTTTACAAAGCATGCATCGCGCATGGTCCACTCTCTGTCGGCAGAGCCGTCATAACTCCCGCATTTTCCCTCCCCTGCAAATACGTCATTCATACGGTCGGTCCCGTATGGGTGAACGGAGATCACGGCGAGGAGGATGAACTGCGCTCCTGCTACATAGAATCACTTCATCTGGCAGCTCTGAACGGTTGCGAAAGCGTAGCTTTCTCTCTGATTGCATCGGGCACCTTCGGCTTTCCGAAGGATCGCGTACTGAAGATCGCTATGGACGTGATCGGCAACTTCCTTTTTGAGCACGAAATGCTTGTCTATCTTGTCGTCTACGATAAAACAGCGTATTCGATAAGTGAAAAGCTTTTCTCCGGCATCGTTTCGTATATCGACGATAATACTCCCAAGACGAAAGCATCGAGGAGTGTTTCAAGAGAAAAAACATACAGTGCAAGGGTCGATGAAGACGATACCATGTTCCTTTGTGCTCAACCCAAACCTTGTGAAGCTGTACCTGCCCCCAAGCCGAGCAAGAGCCTTAACGATATGCTCAAGGAGATGGACAAGGGCTTTGCCGAAACGCTTTTCGATTACATCGACAAAAAGGGCATGACCGACGTCGAGTGCTACAAGCGCGCGAACGTGGACAAGAAGACCTTTTCGAAGATCAAGTGCAACAAGGACTACCGCCCGAGCAAGGTGACTGCGGTTTCCTTCGCCATTGCGCTCCGACTCAACCTCAAGGAAACCAACCATCTGCTCAACACTGTAGGCATGTCGCTCTCAAAGAGCAACAAAT
>JAZNWM010000115.1:0-3818 GCA_045593345.1 Eubacteriales bacterium | reverse complement strand
TCTGGCACGATATTTCACCTAAGAGAATTAATCCCGAGGACTTTATATGCGTTATAGAGATATCTAAGGGAAGTAAGAAAAAATATGAGATGGATAAGGAGACGGGATATATCATCCTCGACAGAATTCTCTATACCTCGACTCACTATCCTGCAAACTACGGCTTTATTCCCAGGACCTACGGTGATGACGGAGACCCCCTTGACGTGCTTCTCATCTGTGCCGAGTCGCTGGAGCCTATGTCTCTGGTTCGGGCATATCCCATCGGCGTTATCTCAATGATCGACAACGGCAGGTTTGACGAGAAGATTATTGCCATCCCCTTCAACGATCCTAACTATAATCACTACACAGGCATCAACGAGCTGCCGAAGCACGTTTTCGACGAGATGATCCATTTCTTTAAGGTATATAAGAATCTGGAGAACAAGGATACTGTTGTTGATGACGTTCACGGCAGAGAAGAGGCGATCAAGATCATTTCCGAGGGTATCGAAAATTACATTGAGTCATTCTGTAAATAAAGATCAACGGAGCGAGTAGCATATACCCGCTCCGTCTTTTTTCGTTTTTTTCTTACGCGTGAGTGTGAGCCGCTTCCTCGTCATCCATAAAGAGCATAGATATGCACCAGATACCTGCGAGAGCAATTACGGTATAGATTATTCTCGCCACGATAGCGGTCGCCCCGCCGCAGATCCACGCAACCAGGTCAAAGGAGAAGAGTCCTACGAGACCCCAGTTGAGTGCACCTACGATAGTAAGAATAAGTGCGATTTTGTTTACAATCATCATAAAACGTGACCGTACCTTTTTCTTAATTCTCTGGACCATTCCGTGAGGATACGGCACGATCCGTTGTTATTTTGCCACTCGTGGCGTTTTTTATTCCTATAATGCGAAAAATATCATAAAATCATTCGTCAAAGCAGGGCACAACGTCACCGAAGGCATCCTTCATCCTTTCAAGTGCCCGCTTTTCTATACGCGATACGTAGGAGCGTGATATACCAAGATGCCTTGCCACCTCACGCTGTGTTCTGGGCTGATAGCCCTTCAGCCCGTAGCGAAGAATGATAATCTCCTTTTCTCTGGGGTCAAGCAGAGTGTCCACAAGAATTCTGATTCTCTCAATATGTACCTTCATATCACGGTCGCTCTCAATTGACTCTGTCTGACTGATTACATCAAGGTAGGTCAGCGGATTCCCATCCTTGTCAACGTCTATCTGATCGTTTATGGATATTTCCACCCCTCGCTTCTTCTTGCTTCTGAAAAACATAAGTATCTCGTTCTGGACGCATTTTGCACCGTAGGTGGCAAATCTTGTGCCAAAGCTCGGCTTAAAGCTATCCACCGCCTTGATAAGCCCAAGGCTTCCGACCGACAAAAGCTCGTCGGGGTATTCGTAGGAGGAGTAATATTTTCTTATTATGTGTGACACGAGTCTCAGATTATGCTCGATGATTTTATCTCTCGCAGAGGAGTCACCCTCTGCCATTTTTAAAAACAACTCGCTTTCCTCGTTTTTTGACAACGGAGGAGGGAAGCTCTGCCCGTCCTCAATACCGAGCAGCAGCGAGATAAAGCGTAAAAACAGATTGCCAAGCTTCATATATTTGCCTTTCAATAAAAAAATTCAGCCGATTTTCCTCGGCTGAATTAATATATGCGTTTCTGCTTGTACCATTTTACTTATTTCTCAAATATTCGGGAGTAAGAATAACGTATCCGCGTCCCGGCTCAAAGCCGATCATTTTTCTGCCGATGCTTTCTTCAAATTTCTTGTTCATAATCGACAGATGGGTTCTGATGCTTGATAGCTCGGGTGCTCTCGCATGTCTGAAGGCGTACTTAAGAATACTGTCCGCCTTCTGCGGCAGCGGATATGCACGTATAAGATAGCGAAGAATCATCGCCTCGGTCCTCGTAAGATTCACCTTTGTATGAAAATAATATACTCCCACCATACTGCTTGATGCGTCAAATCCCGCAAGATAGTAATCTCCTATTCTCGCCCGATTGTATTCATTGGCGTATGCGATAATCCTCTGTGCGAGGGCAGGGGTAAAGGAGGGCTTCGTAAAGCAGGCGTCAAATATATCGTCGTACATTGGAGGTGGATCGACGTCAAGAATTGCAAAGACGGGCAGGTCGCTCTTATATGACCTTATTCTGTTGACGTAATCGAGAATATCGGGGAAGCCCTCGGGGTTAATGATAAGTGCCGCACGGTAGAGATTTGACACCTCGGAGAGAGCCTCGTGTGGTGTAGTACCGTAGGAGAGAATGCTCATATAATGAAAGGTCTCGGCAACGTATCTTGCAATCCTCTTGCTTTGGCTGATGATAAGTAGCATAATTATCCCTCTTCCTGTTTCTGAATTAATTATAACCGTATCCTTCGGTTTTGTCAAGCTGCGTCTTGACAGAAGGAGAAAAAAGTAGTATAATGGTTTAAAATTATTAAAAAGGATTTGCTTATGAAAACTGTATTGATTACGGGTGGCTCGCGTGGTATCGGCAGAGCGATGGTAGAGCTGTTCAGCTCCTCGGGATACGCGGTGGCATTTACCTATAAAAGCTCGGATGGGGAGGCGAAATCTCTTCAGGAAGCTACGGGTGCTCTTGCCATCCGTGCCGACTCTGCATCCGAGAGTCAGGTTATAGAGGCGGTAAGGCTTGCACACCGTGAGCTTGGCTCTGTGGATTGCCTTATCAATAACGCAGGCGTGTCCTCCTTTTCGCTCTTCACCGATCTCTCTCTTGATGATTGGAATAGCCATCTCGCCGTAAATCTTACGGGTGCATTTCTTTATTCAAAGGCGATTATTCCTTATATGCTGGAGAAAAAGCAGGGCAGAATAATAAACATCACTTCTATGTGGGGCATTACAGGCTCCTCCTGTGAGGTGCATTATTCTACGGCAAAGGCGGGGCTTATCGGTATGACGAAGGCTCTTGCCAAGGAGCTTGGCCCATCGGGTATAACAGTCAATGCCATAGCTCCGGGGCTTATCGACACCGATATGAATAAGTCGCTTTCTGCCGAGGATATCAAGGCTATTGAGGATGAAACCCCGCTTATGAGAATAGGCTGTGCCGATGAGGTGGCGAGAGTTGCACTCTTCCTTGCGGGCGAGGGCTCGTCCTACATTACGGGTGAGGTAATCAACGTAAGTGGCGGATACCTTATATAAATAATTTTAAAAATTTGAAAAATTACTTGCAATTTTGAATATAATATGATATACTAATAAAAGTCGTAGAAAACGACTGCTTCGGTGTGTCAGACGGAGTCATACCAGTCGGGGCAGTAGCGGTGCCTTGTACCTGAAATCCGCTATAGCAGGGATCAATTCCCGTCCCGAGGGCTGCTCTTGTGCAGTCTGCACCGTTATTTTGTGTGTTGAAGAATGGGTCTTACGCAACGTGAGGCTGTGAACCATGTCAGGTGGGGAACCAAGCAGCATTAAGCGGTTTATCGCGTGTGCCGTGAGGCTGCCTGTTCGGAGCATAATTGGCGGTTACCGTGTGTAAGGGTATGTTCGACGGATGGGTGTATGGCTCTTTCTGACACATCGAAGAATTTATATGGCACGTTGGCGGCGGATTTTATGCTGTCGCGTGCTTTTATTTTTACGAAGGGGGTAGGGACTTGTCGGATTACAGAGCTCTTTACAGAAAATGGCGTCCCCGCGACTTTGACGACGTTTGCGGTCAGGACGGCATAACCGATATTCTCAAATATGAGGTTGAAAATAACAGGCTCTCTCACGCCTATCTGTTCTGCGGCTCACGCGGTACGGGTAAGAAGT
>JAZNWM010000114.1:0-2279 GCA_045593345.1 Eubacteriales bacterium | reverse complement strand
CTTGCAGGTATTCTTCTTGATACCAAGCAGTTTACGAGGAATACAGGCACCAGAACCTTTGGTGCAGCACAGTATCTTCGCGGTGCGGGAGCTAATCCCACCGACGTATACAATCTCTTCAAGGCGGCTCCGGAGGATCTTTCCAAGGAGGCACGCTTCCATACCTCTATATTTATGTATAGAACTCATATTGCCATCGCCTGCTGCGAGGGTGATACCGACGAGAGCTACCGCGTTATTGCGTCCAAGGCGGCCGATAAGATGCTGACTCTTCGCGGTGTATCGGCGGCATTCACGCTTGTCCGTATCGGCGAGCAGATTCATATTTCGGGACGTTCATCGGGTAAGGTCAACGTTCAGCTCATTCTTGAGAAGCTTCGCGGCGGCGGTCACTTTGACGTTGCGGGAGCACAGGTCGTTTCTGATTCCATCAACGACGTTCTTGACACCCTGAAGAAGAGCATTGACGATTATCTCGATCATAACCCCATTTAATTAAAAAACAAAAGACAGGAGATATATTATGAAGGTAATTTTACTCTGTGACGTAAAGGGACAGGGCAAGAAGGATCAGATCGTAGAGGTATCAGACGGATACGCACGCAACTTCCTTTTCCCTCAGAAGAAGGCTATTCCCGCAGATGCTAAGGCAACCAACGAGCTCAAGAACAAGGAGGAGTCTAAGCAGTATAAGATCAACGAGGACAGGAAGGCGGCACAGGCCCTTGCCGACAGAATCAACAACGTTGAGATTGAGATAGTTATGGGTCACGGTGCCGACGGCAGACTCTACGGCTCGGTCACCGCGAAGGATATTGCAGAGGAGCTTAAGAAGAAGCTTTCCGTTGACGTTGATAAGCGTAAGATTCTCCTTAAGGAGAGCATCAGGGCATACGGTAAGCACGAGGTGCAGATCAAGATTCACCCTGAGGTAATTGCCAAATTCATCGTTTACGTTCACGATTAATTTTCAACTTTATTGAAAGGAAAGTAAAAAATGGACAACAATAGTTTAATCAGACAGATGCCCGTTTCCGTTGAAGCGGAGCAGGCTCTGCTCGGAGCTATAATTGTCAGTCCCGACGCCTTTGATAAGATTGGCGGAATGATTACTACCGAGGATTTCTACGTTGCCGAGCATCAGCATATCTATTCGGCACTCCTTAAGATGTATAGCCAGAACAAGACCATCGACGTGGTCACTCTCGTTAACACCCTCGTTGAGATGGGAGATCGTGACGAGGCAGGCGGTATTCAGTATATCACTCTTCTTGCCGAGTCGGTCCCCTCTGCTACCAACGTTAAGGATTACGCGAAGATCGTTAAGGATAAGGCTCTCCTCCGCAGACTTATCAAGGTTTGCGACGAGATTAACGAGGATGCCTATAGCGAGACCGACGTGCGTAAGGTTATTGATTCTGCCGAGCAGAAGATCTTTGAGCTTTCGCATAACAGCACGACTAAGGAATTCAGACACATCCGCGACGTGCTTCAGGTGGTTTATAAGGATCTCGAGCGTCTTGCCGAGACCAAGGGGGCGATCCAGGGAACAAAAACCGGCTTCTCGGGTCTTGATCAGGTGCTTGTTGAGATGGGTAAAGGCGATCTCATCATCGTCGGTGCCCGTCCCGGTATGGGTAAGACCTCGTTTGCACTTAATATTGCCACCAACGTGGCAAAGTCCACGAGGAAGGCTGTTGCCATTTTCTCGCTTGAGATGTCGGGTGAGCAGCTTGTAACTCGTGTACTCTCCAGCGAGGCTATGATCGATTCTCATACTCTTCGTACAGGTCAGCTGGCGAACGAGGATTGGGATAATCTTGCCGACGTTATTTCCACCCTTTCGGGATGTGACATATATATTGACGATACCTCGGCTATCAATACCACTGAGATTAGATCCAAGCTCAGAAGAGTAAATAACCTTGGTCTTGTCGTCATCGACTATATTGGTCTTATGCAGACCACCTCAAGCAGCGATAACCGTGCCCAGCAGGTAGGTGAGATCTCCCGTAATCTTAAGATTATGGCAAAGGATTTCGGCGTACCGATCATTTGCTGTGCCCAGCTTAACCGTGGTACAGAGTCCCGTCCCGGTGCAGGTAAGCGCCCTACGCTTGCAGACCTTCGTGATTCGGGATCTATCGAGCAGGATGCAGATATCGTTCTTTTCCTGTATCGCGACGAATACTATAAAGACATCAGCGGTTCGTCTGACGATGAAGCGGCGGAAAGCGCCAATACCGCAGAGGTAATTATCGCTAAAAACCGTCATGGCT
>JAZNWM010000113.1:0-3717 GCA_045593345.1 Eubacteriales bacterium | reverse complement strand
GACTTTAACAGAAATGATTTCGGCGATCCCTGGGAGGAGTTTAACCGCATCGTATGGTGTGCACAGGCTATGCCTCTCTTCGCGAAGGGAATGGTGGACGGATATTTTGATTACGACGTTCCTATGGCCTTCTGGGAGCTGCTTGCCTTATACATTTGCAGTAATACCTTGTCATCTCTGCCTTGGGCAATCCCCTTCGGCGAGGATGAGATCAAGGTAATGATCAATCAAGCAAATGATATATTGTCCTGGTATGACAATTTGACGAATCCCATACCGAGCTGGTATAGGAAATAAAAGTTTTTGGGAGGTATATAGTTAATGAAATACACCTCAATTGATAGACTTGAGGATTTCGAATTCCATGACAGCGAGATAAAGCTGCTTGAGTGGTCTAAGGTCGGCAATATGGAAAAACTGAACTTATCAGCAAGAATGTTAAACGTTCATAAGGATGCCGCACCGAATAACGAAGGCGTTGATATGGAGATCAAAGAGGCCGTTATCAGCTTTTTTGATATTACTATCCTTGAATATGAGCTGACGGCATCCGAAATAATTGATGAAAATGGCAACAGACGTCAATATAGACCTGCGGCAATTTATAAAGATAAATCTGCCCGCGAGATGTTTGACAAGGAGCTTGAAAAACCATTTACGGTTTTACATCTTGTAAAGAATGATAACGGAGAATACGAGCTTGGTGCTATGGGCAGCGATTTCTTTATAGTAAGATTTTGCTTTGGCACCGTTAGAATCAGCTGGGATGATTACAGTAAGGTCGCGTGGTATGAGATAAAGCAGTGGCGTACCGCAAAGGTGACGCTTTCATCTCCTGACGGTGATGCGATCTGCGACGCCCGTATTTTTTTCTTCGACGAGGAGGCATGTAGCGATCAAAGTAAGGTTGCCGTTACGTTAACCTACGACGGCACTCAATATCAGGGATATGGAAGAGATTATTTCTGGGTAGAGTCGTTTGCCGATCTACAGAAAAAGCTGCCGGACGGTGTACGGCTGAAATGCTGCCTCAACTGTCGCCACGGCAATATGTGCCCTTACGGAAATCCTCCGGGCGAGGTTTTTTGTACCAAAGGCACGCCTATAAATAGTAAGGATGATATGATTTCTTATATTGATAATAATCCCGAGTGGCATAAGCAAAATCGTTTTTATACCGACGTATGCGGTGATTTTGAAGAGCAGACAGATGATTATTACACCTATAACGACTATTTATATTGGTTGAATAAATGAGAATAAAAACCCCGATGTATCAGCATCGGGGTTGAATTTTTATAAGAAGCAATTTCAAATAAAATCCAGAGAATCAGAAACTCACCGCCGATAATACCGAGGGATGCCCTCGAAGCTGCCTTCGGTTTTTACCGATTAGACATTGAAAGCTACCAAACAGGCAGAAATCAACAATTTACACCTTTATTTTGCTATTATGCTCTTGTGAATAAACCAAAGGAGGACAACACAAGTGCAAGCAATTAAAACAATGAATCTTGTCAAGCGATACAAAAATCTGACCGCGGTGGAGGGGCTTCATTTAGAGATTCGGCAGGGAGAGCTCTTTTCTCTGTTGGGGGTGAACGGTGCAGGAAAAACCACCGCAATCAAAATGCTTTCCTGCTTGATCAAGCCTACTGAAGGAGATGCCCTTGTAGGTGGCTACAGCATTATAAAAGAATCGGAGCAGGTAAAGCGGCTGATCGGTGTATCTCCCCAGGAGACTGCCGTTGCACCGAACCTTTCCGTAAGAGAAAATCTGGAGCTGATCTGTGGTATCTATGGCTTTTCAAAAGAAAAAACGGTTGCCAAAATCAATGAGCTTTCCCGACAGCTTGACCTGGATTCTGTTTTACAGCGAAGGGCAGGGAAGCTATCAGGAGGATGGCAGCGTCGGTTAAGCATTGCTATGGCACTGATCAGCGAACCCGAGATTTTGTTTCTGGACGAGCCTACTCTGGGGCTGGATGTAATCGTTCGACACGAGCTTTGGGATGTGATCCGATCGCTTAAGGGGAAAATAACTATTATTATGACCACGCACTATATGGAGGAGGCTGAAGCACTTTCCGATCGCATCGGAATTATGAAGCGTGGCAGGCTTCTTGCTGTGGGGACGGCAGAGAAATTGAAGGCAAAGGTCGGAGCAAAGGATTTTGAATCGGCCTTTGTCTCCATCGTAAAGGAGGATAATGCGGTATGAGAATGATGACGTTTGCAAAGCGATGCGGCAAGGAAATTCTAAGAGACCCGATCAATCTGTCCTTCGGCTTGGGATTTCCGCTGGTTTTGCTGCTGCTTTTAACTGCTATGCAAAAGAATATTCCGGTGCCTCTGTTTGAAGTTGATACTCTGGCACCGGGTATAACCGTGTTCGGCTTGTCCTTTATTACCCTGTTTTCTGCTACCTTGGTTGCAAAGGATCGGGAAAGTGCCTTGCTTCAACGATTGTATACGACGCCTCTGACAGGATTTGACTTTATCCTCGGCTATATGCTTCCGCTATTGCCTATTGCCATAGGTCAGTCGGTGGTGTGCTATTTGTTCGCGATTCCTTTAGGGCTGACTGTCAGCTTTAATATACTGTACGCTGTCATTGGTATCATTCCTATGGCTGTTTTCAATATTGCCTTGGGGCTTTTATGCGGCAGCATTTTGGGCGTGAAGCAGGTCGGCGGCATTTGCGGAGCCTTATTGACGAATCTTTCGGCGTGGCTATCCGGCGTGTGGTTTGATCTGAAGCTTGTGGGCGGGGTGTTTGAGAAGGTTGCAAATGCGTTGCCCTTTATGCACGCAGTAGAGTTGGAAAAAGCATTGTTCGTCGGGAATTTTGAGGATGCGGCTATTCACATATTGACGGTTATACCGTACGGTGTCCTGATCACAGCTATTGCCGTCCTCTGTTTTCTTGGGCAAATGAAAAAGCAGTAAGTAATTATGGAGTAGAATTATATGTAAAAAACATAAAAAAGACCACACTCAAGGCATTTCTTGGGTGTGGTCTTTACTCGTTATGCCGCCCGAAAGGAATCGGTGTGAATCAGCTTCTATTACTAATTCCAGATCGCGATTCCTTATAGGCGTCGGGGTTCAATCCTTTTACGAAGCAATTTCAAGCAAGATCCAGAGAATAAGGAACGCACCGCCGATAATACCGAGGGTTGCGAGCATAGGCAGAAACATTGTTTTCACCGTGTTCCAATATGTCCTTGCCCAGTCCTTCGGCGTATGGCCGGGACGGTAGGGGGCGAAGAGATTCGGGTTGCCCTTATAGTCGGGCTCACCGCCTGTATACTGCGTCTTTCCGCTTTGCTTCTTGCCCTCGTCTGCCGTGGGCTTTCCATACAGACCTGACATATCGGCAAGCGTCCTGCCGTCGTCGTAATAGACTACCTTTTTCTTCTTTTTCTTGTTGTCGCTCATTTCATTGCTCCGTTATGCTAAATTTATTCGCCGTCTTCCTTATCAAGAAGATGACAGGCTGCAAAGTGCCCCTCCTCATACTCGCGGTAGGTGGGTGTCACGTACTTGCACTTTTCGGTCGCGTATGGACATCTGGTGTGGAAGCGACAGCCCGAGGGGGGATTTGCGGGGGAGGGGATATCTCCCTTTAAGACGATGCGGTTCATCTTCTCGTCGGGATCGGGGTTGGGTATAGCGGGGAAGAGCGGCTTCGTGTAAAGTCGGATCGTAGCCATG
>JAZNWM010000112.1:0-7866 GCA_045593345.1 Eubacteriales bacterium | reverse complement strand
GCAGACCGACTCTATTATACACCAAGGGAGGTACTTTTTTCTACGCATAGCTAAAGCTTTTTGGAACCACCAGCCGGACTGGTGGTTTTCACGCCATCCACTTCTTTGAATTGGATGGCTATTACAAAAAAATACGCGAAGCAAAGGCTCCGCGTATAAAAGGTATTTTTTAAAATTCAAGAGAAGAGAATATCAAAATAAGGCTTGAGAGCGAGTCCTGCAATAGCGAATACAACGCCGAATATGCCGATAATAATTCCCGCCAGAGTCAGCTTATCAAAATATCCGAGATTTTTTCTCGATATAAGGGCGGCACCAATAGATAGAATGCCGAGGACAAGGCCTACCCAGGAGAAATAGCAGAGAATAAGCGCCAGGACAGACAGCACCACCGAGATTACCGACCATGTGCGTCTTTGCTCCTTGTTTCTGATAACGTTCTTATAAACGTATTCGGTACCCTCGCTTGTGCTTTCCGCAGAGGTCTTGGATTCTTCGTTAAACTCTTTGCTCATATCCATTATTCCTTTCATATTTATTCACAATATTGTATCACATTTTTTCAAAATAATCAATGCTTTGGCGAAAAAAGTTGAATTTCAGGACACTCGGGATTTTTTTCTGTGTATGAATAATAAATGTCATTTTGCCAAATAATGATTACGAAAAGGATGTTTTTATATTAAAATGTAAATAATTATTTTCATATTTGGAGTAAAAATGGATTTACAAGCTAAAAAAGAACTGATTAAAAAGCACTCACCCTCGTCAAAAATTTTAAAAAATTTATTTCTCGCTTTTATTTTCGGAGGCGGAATATGCGTCATAGGACAGCTGCTCGGCGAGCTGTATTCCTATCTTGGATGTGACACAGAAACGTCGGGAAAGCTCATTACCGTCAGCCTGATTTTCATTGCAGCACTGCTGACTGCATTAGGTCTTTTTGATAAGATAGCAAAGCACGCGGGTGCCGGTACGCTGGTGCCCGTCACAGGCTTTTCCAACGCGGTGGTAAGTCAGGCTATGGATGCAAAAAGCGAAGGATACGTTCTGGGCGTCGGTGCAAAAATCTACACCGTAGCAGGCCCCGTAATCCTGTACGGACTGCTGTCGGGAGTGGTGTACGGGCTGATTTATTTCATTTATCTTGCGGTAGAGAGGATGGGCTGATGAGGAGAATTACAAGGCTTAATACCCCTATTCATTTCAGAAGCTGGGCGGCGGTCGGCGGATATGAGGAAAGACGGGGTCCGCTGGGAGATAAATTTGACTTCTGCGACGAGTCGGACAAGTTTGGCCAGAGGACCTGGGAGATTGCCGAGGCAGAGATGGGCAGAGTGGCACTTAACACCTCGCTGTCCAAGGCGGGACTCAGCCACGCCAACCTTGAGCTGCTGGTGGCGGGAGATCTGCAGAATCAATGCGTGGCGTCCTCTACGGGACTGTCAAGCTTCGGTATTCCCTTTCTCGGGGTATACGGTGCCTGCTCTACCTGTACCGAATCCATAATGATGCTTGCCTCCTTCATAGACTCCTCCCAAAGTATGCAGCTGGGTGCTGCACTTACCACCTCGCACAACTCGGCTGCCGAGAGACAGTTCCGCACGCCCATAGAATACGGCGGTCAGCGGGCCCCGACGGCACAGTGGACCTCAACAGCCGCAGGTGCGTTTATCCTGGAAAGAGGCCTCGGCGAGGCTATGATAACCGAATATATGCCGGGCAGGATCGTAGACGGCTCTACCTCCGACGGTGCAAATATGGGCGGTGCAATGGCATTTGCCGCCTTTGACAGTATAACCGCCTATTTTCACGAGACGGGCGAGAATATTCAGGATATTGACTGCATCGTGACGGGGGATCTCGGTCGGGTTGGCTCGGATATACTGAAGGAGCTTCTCTCAAAGGAGATACCGGGCAGCGAGCGGCTGCATCTTGACTGCGGCCTTCTGCTTTACGATATGAAAAAGCAGGATGCACACAGCGGTGCCTCGGGCTGCGGAACGTCGGCGTCGGTTCTCGCCTGCCATTTTCTGCCACTGATACAGAAGGGCAATATCCGCCGTATGCTGTTTCTGTCAACGGGTGCCCTGATGAGCCCGTCAAGCCTTCTGCAGGGCGAAAACATTTACGGCATTGCTCCCATAATACGCCTGGAGCACGGCGGTACGGACTACGCACCCACGTAAGCCCTACAAAAAATAAAGGAGAAAATAAAAATGAGTCTTACCCAGCAGCTTATACTCACCTTCGTCTCGGGGGGTGTGATATGCGTTATTGCTCAGCTTCTTATTGACCTGACGCGGATGACTCCCGCCAGAATCCTGGTTACGTACGTATCCCTCGGCGTGCTGATTTATGCCGTTGGAGCATACGAGCCGATGTACGAAATATTCGGTGCGGGAGTATCCGTCCCTCTCATCGGCTTTGGTGCGAATATAGCAAGGGGAGTGCAGCGTGCAGTGGAGAGCGAGGGGCTTATCGGCGTGCTGACAGGCGGCCTTACATCCTCGGCGGCGGGTATTACGGCGGCACTTTTATCAGGACTTTTCGCCTCAATTTTGTTCAAAACCAAGTCCAAGAGAATGTAAACTATACTTTAAAATTTTTCCCTTAAATTATGTAAATATTTTTTTACAGTATCTTGACTTTTTCTTTATATATATGTTATAATATATTGTAATATTATAGTGTAGCTAAATAACAGAAAGGAAAATCAAGATGAACGAGCTTCTGGAAATATCAATGGCGATGAAGGAAGAGCTGCGTGCAAGACTGGGCTCTCCCCAAACCTCCTTTGAGCTTTGGTTCGGTGAATTCAATCTCACCTCTCTTGACGAGAGCCGTGCGGTATTCTCTACCCCCACAAAATTGAGAAAGCAGATACTTTCCACCAGATACATCTCGCTGATACGCGAGGTTCTCACCGACATTATCGGATTCTCGGTGGAGATTGAAATATATTCGCTTGACGAGGATGCGGGCTTTGCTCCTGCACAGACACCCAACGAGAATATAGATAAGCACTTTGAGAAGGAGTCGCTTGAGAGGAGCGAGCGTAAGGAGAAGAAGATAGCCGAGATACTTGACGCGGCATCCACCGATAAGAAATCTCTCCTTGACGAATACACCTTCGACAATTTTATTGAGGGTGACTCAAACAAATTTGCGAAGGCGGTGTGCTACGCCGTTGCGAACGATCCCTCCTACTGCAACCCCCTGTTCTTATATGGCCCGTCGGGATTGGGTAAGACGCATCTTTTGTATGCGATAATGAATCATATGAAGAAGAACTCCCCCGACCTTAAGATCGTCTACAAGAAGAGTGAGTCCTTTATCAACGAGCTGGTTGGTGCGATACAGAACGGCACGACCCCCGAGTTCAAGGAGAAATACCGCTCCACCGACGTTCTTATGATAGACGATATACAGTTCATCGCAGGTAAGCCTGCCACACAGGACGAGTTCTTCCACACCTTCTCTATTCTCTACGAGGCGGAGAAGCTGATAATCCTCACCTCCGACCGTCCGCCGAAGGAGATCAATCCCCTGGTAGACAGGCTTCGTACCCGCTTTGAGTGGGGACTTATCGCAGATATCCAGCCTCCCTCTCTTGAGCTCCGGACAGCTATTATCAGGAAGAAGTCGGAGGATATGGGGCTCAATATTCCCTCTCAGCTTATTGATTACATCGCCGAGCGTCTTAACAACAATATAAGACAGATTGAGGGTATACTGAAGAAGCTTTACGCCATTCAATCCTTCTCGGGCATTGAGATAACCAAGGAGACCATAGACAACGTTATCTCCATAGTTGACCCGGGCAACATTCCCAACGACGCTATGGTAGAGAAGATACTTATGCACGTCAGCAAGAGGTACGGTATATCGGTCGACGACATCAAGTCGAAGAAGAAAACCGACAGCATTGCCAATGCAAGACATATATCCATTTATATAATCAGAAAGCTTACCGATCTTTCGCTCAAGGATATAGGTAAGGTATTTGACAGAAATCACTCTACCATTATCTCATCCATCAACAAGATCGAGCTTAATATCAAGACGGTGAAGAACTTTGAGGGCGAGATAAATCAGCTTATCAAGGAAATCCGAGGTAATTAGTTTTCAATATTTTTTTGTTGAAATGTTGATAAAATGCTGTTGGTCTGCTTTTGATATGAGGTGGACAAAAATGTGATAAACTCTGCTATTTTGGGGCTTTCGGTTATTCTATATCGGATGTTGATAAATTTTCACTGATTTACCGAGGAAAATCAAGCTCTCGAAGAGTTATCCACATTACCGACAGGACTTATTACTACCACATCTAACATAATATAAAAACATTCACTCTATTCTTCGGCCCACAGGGCGAAGGGAAAGGAACAAATATGAGATTTACGGTTTCTAAATCCGCATTTATAAATAAACTGACTCCCGCAATGGGAACGGTTTCCAATAAGGGTACCATCACCGCGATTGAGGGCGTGCTGCTTGAGACGGTTGAGGACGGAAAAATCAGAATATCTACATACGATATGACCAAGGGTGTCCGTGCGACCCTTGATGCAATCTCGGTTGAGCGAGAGGGTAAATATATCATTAATGCACAGCGTCTGTATCAGACGGTACGCGTTATGCCCGAGGACGAGGTTATCATTGACGTAAACGACAGGCTTAATTGCACCATTTCCAGCGGCAAGGCTTCCTTCTCTATGTTTGCGATGAGGGGCGAGGAGTTCCCCAATCTTCCCGAGCTTACGGGTGATCGCGGCTTCATCATCTCCTCCGACAAGATCCGCCTTATGATCAGCAAGGTGGCACACTCTATTGCCGAGGCGGACAACAGACCTATGCTCTGCGGTGCATTTTTCAAGATCACCAGCGGAAATCTTGAGGTGGTTTCCTGCGACAGCTACACCCTGTCCCGTTGCTCCATCAACTGCGACATCGCCTCGCTCTTCGGTGCCAATGACGTAAACTTCTCCTTCATCATTCCCGGCCACGCCTTAAGCGAGCTGTCAAAGAACCTTGCAGACGGTGACGACGAGGACGTAGAGTTCTATATTGCAAGGAAGCACGCCATAATCAAGAAGGGCGACAGCATTTTCTTCACCAGAACCATCGACAGCGAGTACATCGACTATAACAGAATCACGCCCAAGGATAACGATATCTTCGTAACCATAGACAGAGAGAGGTTCCTCGCCGGACTTGAGAGAGCGAATATCGTTGCCGACGAAAAGATCAAGGGCAGCACAAGAAGCTACGTTAAGCTTACCACCAACGATCAGTTTATCGCAATCACCTCCTCCTCGGTTAACGGACGCGTATCCGACGAAATGGAGTGCGTGCACGAGGGACGTGATATTGAAATAGGCTTCAACTGCCGTTATCTCATCAACTCGGTCAAGGTAGCCGAGGGCGAGAATATCCGCATTACCTTAAAGAGTCCCACACAGGCTATAACCATTGAGCCTGCAGAGGAAATTGAGGACTTCAAGTACTTCTATATGATTCTTCCCGTAAGGATGAACGAGCAAAAATGATAATCCGAAGATTTTCGGCAGAGAATTTTCGCAATATTGAAAAATGCGATATCAGGTTCTCTCCCGGCGTCAATCTTCTGTACGGTAAAAACGCCCAGGGCAAGACCAACGTGGTGGAGGGAATATATTATTTCTCCCGCGGCAAATCCTTCAGAGGCAGAGAGGACAAGGAGCTTGTCCGTTTCGGTAGCGAGGGCTTTCGCATACGGCTGGATTTTTCCTCCGATACGGGGGAGGAGAGCCTTGAATACGCCGTATTCGGCAAGGAGCGTTTGCGTAAGAGGAACGACTATAAAATAACCAAGGTGACCGAGATGATAGGCAGCTTCAAGGCGGTACTGTTCTATCCCGACGATCTGGGACTTGTCAAGGACGGGCCCGACGGACGCAGAGCCTTTCTTAACGTGGCGGCGGCAGCCTGCTACTCTCCTTATATAAGATATTATTCCGACTATAAGAAGGCACTTGAGAATCGCAACTGTATCCTGAAGATGATGCAGAAGGGACTGCCCGTAGATATATACGAGCTTCACTCCTGGTCGGAGTCAATGGCGGAATATGCGTCGCATATCCATCTTTTCCGCGAGGACTATATCGGTCGGCTTACGAAATATGCAGAAAAAATACTGAAGGAAATATCCGATGGTAAGGAGCAGCTCAGTCTGCGGTACGAGAGCTCGCTTGAGACCGAGGCAACCGACCGTTCAGCAGTGCGGGATGAGTACAAGCGTATTCTCAGCTCGTCGCTTGACCGCGAGATCGTCCAGGGTGTGACGCTGTTCGGACCGCACAGAGACGATCTTGATATTCAGATAAACGGCATAAGTGCAAGATCCTTTGCCTCCCAGGGACAGCAGCGTTCTATCGTGCTTGCCCTGAAGCTTGCGGAGGGCGAGGTCATAAGGGAGATATGCGGTGAATATCCCGTATTTCTCTTTGACGACGTGCTTTCCGAGCTTGACGAGAGGAGACGGCAGTACGTGCTTTCCGAGATAGGTGACAGACAGATTATCATAACCTGCTGTGACAGAGGCGAGTGTGTTGGCTTCACCGACAACGAAATTGAGGTTTCGGGAGGACGGTATGTATCTTCACATAGGTAATAAAAAAAGCGTCAGAAAAAAGGACGTAATAGGCATTTTTGATCTTGATACGGCAACCGTCACCAAGACAGGAAAGGACTTTATCGCACGGCTTGAAAGGAGAGGTGCGGTGGAGTACGACGATTATGATCTTCCAAGATCCTTCGTGCTGGTGTGCGAGGGAGGAGAATGCCGGGTCAGGCTGTCAAGAATCTCCACGCGGGGACTTGTAGCCAGGGCGAATGAAAAAACAGAGGAAATATAAATAAAGCTTTTTGAAAGGCAAAATAAGATATGGCAAATCAGGTAGAGATCAACAGCTACGATGATAGTCAGATACAGGTGCTGGAGGGACTCGAGGCGGTAAGAAAGCGTCCGGGTATGTATATCGGTACGACCTCGCTCAGAGGTCTGCACCACCTTGTATATGAGATCGTAGACAATTCAATAGACGAGGCACTTGCGGGTGAGTGTGATTTTATCAAGATCACCATCTGGCCCGACAACAGCGTCTCGGTACAGGATGACGGACGAGGCATTCCCTCGGGTATGAACGAGAAGCTTGGCCTTCCCACCCTTGAGGTCGTTTATACCGTCCTTCACGCAGGCGGTAAGTTTGGCGGCGAGGGATATAAGATCGCGGGCGGTCTGCACGGCGTTGGTGCGTCGGTAGTAAACGCCCTGTCAGAGTGGGTAGAGGTAGAGAACTGCCGCGACGGCAAGAAATATACCGAGCGATTTGAGAAGGGTGCGGTTGCACGTCCCTTCAAGTGTGAGGGCAGCTCTGACGGCAGACACGGTCTGTACGTACGCTTCAAGCCCGATCCCGAGATCTTTGAGGAGACGGTATTCGATTATAATATCCTGCTCACCAGAATGAGAGAGCAGGCATTCCTTAACGCAGGCGTTAAGATCATTCTTACCGATACGAGAGAGGGAATGGAGCGTGAGGAGGTTCTTCACTACGAGGGCGGTATAATCTCCTTCGTTGAATACCTTAATAACGAGAAGCGTGGCACGCCCATACATAACGACGTAATTTATATGAAGGGCGAGCGTGACGGCTCTATTGCAGAGGTCGCTATGCAGTATAACGACAGCTACAATGAGACCATCATCTCCTTCGCCAACAATATGTCCACCATTGAGGGCGGTACTCACGAGACAGGCTTCAAGACCGCACTTACCAGGGCGATAAACAACTACGCGAGAAAGAGCGGCATCATCAAGGG
>JAZNWM010000111.1:0-2678 GCA_045593345.1 Eubacteriales bacterium | reverse complement strand
ACCGCTTGGCCTCCGACTTCTGATAACCGACGGATATCTGTACGGTATCCTCACCGCCTTTCTCGGTGTGATCGCGGTAAACTTTGCCTTTACCTTCCCGTATTTTGCTTTTAATTTCACCATTCCCGAGAACTTTCTTTCTGCCCTTGTTATGATAGTAATTTCACTTATGACGAGTGCCCTGACCACCAAGCTGAAGAAGTGGCAGGAGCTGAAGGCAGAGGGCGAGCGAGAGCGGATGCGTGCCAACCTTCTTCGTGCGGTATCGCACGATCTTCGCACACCGCTTACCACCATTTACGGCTCAAGCTCGGCAATAGTTGATAACTACGACAGCCTCAGCGACGAGAGTAAGCGTAAGATGATTATGGGTATCAAGGACGATTCACAATGGCTGATCGGAATGGTGGAAAATCTGCTTTCCATAACCCGTATTGACAGCGGCAACGTAAAGCTGATAAAATCTCCTACCGTTTTAGAGGAGCTTGTTGACTCGGTTATCCTTAAGTTCAGAAAGAGATATCCCGACGTGACCCTGACCATAGATATTCCCGACGAGCTGGTGATAATACCGATGGATCCGCTCCTTATAGAGCAGGTGATCATCAACATTTTTGAGAACGCAGTCCATCACGCTGTCGGAATGACCGAAATCTGCTTTAAGGTTGAGGCTGACGGAGGCGTTGCAAGATTTGAAATATCCGACGACGGATGCGGAATAGAGAAGGACAGGCTTGACAAGCTGTTCAACGGTCTGTATCCCCCGACCGAGCAGGACACCGACGTCAAGAGACGTAACGCGGGCATTGGTCTGTCGGTATGTGCTACTATAATAAAGGCTCACGGCGGCAGCATCTCTGCCGCAAATTCAAATAAAGGCGGTGCGGTATTTTCCTTTACCCTTAGCCAATAACAACCTAAATTGAACACGTCTTAAAAGACATATTTTGTGTATGATTTTGCCGAAAATTCTTGCAATATCCGCATATTACTTCAAATTTTCGACTCATCCTACGCAAAATCTGTTCTTTTAAGATTCGTAGAACTAAAAACCTAAATAAATTTGATGGATTTTTGGGCAAGTGAGCGAAGTCAAGTGCGGACTTTACAAGCGAGCTTGCACGAAAAGACGCTAATTTTTTCGGTTTTTAGCGTATTCGATTTAGGTTGCTATTGGCTACCATATATTGCATTTGACTTTTTCTCTCAAATCAGGTATAATTAGTACGTAATAAATTTGAGTGGGGCGTCGCTTTTCGGCGGCGTCTTTTTTGTTCTCAAGGTAAGAGGGAGGTGACTCACGGTCGCGTTGGCAGAGCCAACAAAACGAAAAGAAAGAGAGGAAATCAAATTGAAAAAAGTATTACGTATTATTTTAGTATCGGTTATGCTCGTTCTTGCAACGGCAATAACCTCGCACGCCGCGACCACGCATATTGTGGAGAAGGGCGACAGCCTATGGAGGATTGCCGTAAGATATCAGGTAGGCCTAAACGAGATAAAGGCGGCAAATCCCGACATCAAAAATTACGACCTTATATACCCGGGACAGAGAATTACTGTTCCAACGCTCTCCTCATCGGTCACAGCCTATGAGAGCAAGGTCGTACACCTCGTCAATGAGATCCGTCAAGAGAACGGGCTGAAGCCTCTGACACAGGATTGTCAGCTGTCCAGGGTTGCAAGGTATAAATCACAGGATATGAAGGCCCTTGGCTATTTCTCCCACACAAGTCCTACCTACGGCTCGCCCTTTGATATGATGCGGGCATTCGGTATTTCCTACAAAACGGCGGGTGAGAATATTGCGAGGGGCTATCAGACTCCCGAGGCGGTGGTAAACGCCTGGATGAGCTCCCCCGGGCATAGAGCGAACATACTGAATTCAACCTATACTCACATCGGCGTCGGCTATATCTCATCGGGTAGCTATTGGACGCAGATGTTTATTTCAAAATAATCAGTTTATCAGCCATATACCCGCGTTAAGATAGCCTGCAAAGGCAACCCAGAGGGCATAGGGAATCTGCAGATATGCCGCCGTGGGATATACCTTGCGGTATTCAATAATTGTTTTGATTATTGAGAAGAGCAGGGCAACAAGCACAAGCAGGGCAAAGAATGCTGCCTCAAGATTAAAGAATATTATGCTCCAGGAGAAGTTCAGCACAAGGCTGACAGCATAGGCGGTAAGTCCCTTTTTTGCCGCCTCGCGAAAGCCTATTCGGTTAGTATATACCATAGCCGAGCTTATGCCCATAAGGATATACAGCAGGGTCCACACGATAGGAAAGAGAATGGACGGCGGTGACAGGGGCGGTGTATTGAGTTTTTCGTATATATCCATATTCTCGCGGGTCAGTGCGGCGGAAAGTATGCCCACCGTCAGCGGAATAGCAATAGCGACCGAGTAGGGCAGTATATAAGGTTTCATTCTGTTCCACAGGGTTGTTTTTTCTTTCATAAAAAATACCTCCGTACTGATGCAAGTATATGCAATGATACGGAGGTATATTCTATTCTGCTGTGAATTATATGCAGAAAATATCGGTTATTTTGTCTTGAGGCCGAGAATCTCTTCTTCCTTCCAGTTATAGATTAGTGCGGGGCACTGACCGCCGATCTGTATGGTATAGGTCACCTTGCCCTCCTTGTCGAGAAATGCCTCGTAGATATAA
>JAZNWM010000110.1:0-15138 GCA_045593345.1 Eubacteriales bacterium | reverse complement strand
CTTATCCACTCCCGACAGAATGGCGTCGTTGATTATATTTGAGATACCCGACAGGGGCAGAGTGAATGCGATTCCCCGTCCGACGAGATACAGCTTCAGTCCGTGACCGATGGCATTCAGTATATTATGCTCGGCAGATGCGGGAATAAGCGAGGTCGTCACACGCTTCTCAATCTCTCCGAGACCGAAATAGTTCATATAGCTGGATCTTGCCGTACCGTGTCCCACTCCCGAAAAGTGAAGTGCGGTAGAGCACTCGTTAACTATATCGGTGAACCTATCCTCGTCCTCCTTGTTGATAATGCCCACGAGGAGCTTTACCCTGTTATTCTCGGGAGTCGACTTCCGTATTGCCATTCTTCAGCTCCTCCTTTTCTATATATTTGGTATAAATATTACTTCTTCTTACGTCGCGGTCGTATTCGTAGTCAATAAAGGTCTCGCTTGCCGATACGAACATACGGACTCTACGCTCGGCCTTCACCTTATAAGCAAAGCCGCAGAGCTGGATGGCAATAATGGGAGCCATCGCTACGAATGCCACGCAGCCGAAGGCGTCGGTCATAACGTTTCCCCCAAGAGTATTGCAGGCCCCCATACACAGAGGAAGCACGAATGCACTCATCATAGTACCGCTGGCAACTCCGCCCGAATCAAAGGAGATACCCACAAATATCCTCGGCACGAAGAAGCTTAAGGTAAGTGCGATAATATATCCGGGGATAAGGAAATAAAGAATGCTTATACCCGTAATGATACGGAGTGCCGCCAGGCCAAGTGCCGCCGACACACCCAGCGAGAGACCGAGTCCCGTGGTCTTGCCCGATATGGCACCCGCAGACATAGTCTCAACAAGCTTATTAAGCACGTAAACCGAGGGCTCGGCCTTTACGATAAAGAAGCCCAGCAGCATACTTACGGGAATAAGAAGCCAGCCTCCGCCAATCTCGGCAAGTCTGCCGCCGATGGCACTGCCCATAGGCACAAAGCCCACGTTTGCACCCGTAAGGAATATTGCAAGACCCACCAGGACGTAAAGGATACCGATGGCCATTCTGATTACCTGTCCCTTGTTGAAGGCTCGGGTCATAAGCTGGAACAGAATTGCAAATACCACGATGGGAGCAAGAGCAACAAGCACGTCTATAAGATGCTCGCCTAAGCCGTGGAGAAATCTCATAACGCCGTCACGGGTGTCGGCAACGCTATCGTTTACGACGGGAATATAGGTACCCTCCACCTTCATCACGATGCCAAGCACCAACACCGAGATTATAGGGCCGATGGAGCAGAGGCCGGTGATACCGAAGGAGTCGTTTCTGTCATCGCCCGACAGCCTGGACATCGACACGCCCGCACCGATAGACATAATGAAGGGTACGGTCATCGGGCCGGTGGTCACTCCGCCCGAGTCAAAGGCCAGGGGCAGAAAGCTCTCGTCCACGAAGAACGCCAGCACGAATGCCACCGCGTAAAATCCGATCATTATAGCCGTAAGGTTCCAGTTAAAAACAATACGCATAACCGCGATGGCAAGGAAGATTCCCACGCCAACCGAAACGGTAAGAATAAGTATCATATTCTCCATACCGCTTACCTGCTCGGCAAGAATAACCAGATCGGGCTCGGATATAGTTACGAGAATACCGATTATAAAGCTGATAAAGGCTATAAGCCATGTTTTTTTGGAGCTACCAACGGTAGAGCCGATCTTGGAGCCCAGGGGCTGCATTGACATCTCCGCACCTGCGGTGAACAGGCTCATTCCGAAGACGAGGCAGACTATTCCCACCAGGAAGAGAAACATATCTCCGGTGGAAACGGGTATTATTGTAATGCTGAGAAGCAGTACGATAAGTGCTATTGGAAATACCGATTTCAAGGACTCCGCAAGCTTGGATTTTATTAAGCTCAATTCTCTTTTCCTTTTCTGAATTACTATATTAATACTACAGGATTTTTCTGTTTTCTTCAATAAACCCCGGTAAAAATTAAACTTTTCTTTACATTTAAGACATATATCCGTCAATTTTCTCACGGATAAGCTTCAGCGTTTCAAGAATTTCCTGATAAAATTCCCTTGCACTGACACGCAGACCGCCGCTGCCGAGTATGACGAGCTGCTCCTGATAGTCGGAGGTGACTACCCGGACGCTGTGGCTCTCGGCGATCTGATAGGTGGTACGCTCTATATAGGAGTCTGCCGTCTGACACTCGCGGGTGTAAACCACCGTCACGGGACCGATCTCCTCCACGCTGCCCTCTCCACCCCGTCGCTTATAGGCGTCAAAGGCTATGATAACCCTGCATTTACGGAAGGCGGCGTAGTCGCACATCAGCCTGGTAAGGACATCCCTCGCCCTTGCAAGATCGCTCTCGGCGGCACGCCTTAAGCTGTCTATGGCGAAGATAAAGTTGTAGCCGTCGATGATGATATATTCCTCGCCCCGCGGCTTTGGCTTCTTCGGTTTTTCCTTCTTCTCGACTGTGGGTGCGGCGTTCTCACGCCTCTCGGGAGCCGAGCGTCGCTTCACCTTGCCGTAGGTGCTCTCAAAGATACGCATAAGCTCCTTATCCTCCTCAACGGTGCCGCGGTAGTCGAGCTTTTTCGCCACCCTTACGGGCTCGGTAGCCTCGGCAACCTCTCTTGCCACACCGGTAGGAGTAATATGCATCATAGCGTCAGCCTCGTCCCAGGGGACGGCGTGTCCCGAGCCACCCTTACAGAACACGCTACCTGCGGGATTTCGCTCGTCAAGCTCGGGATTGTAGCCACGCCTTGCCATAACCTCCTCGGTATTGTGACAGGGCATATAGGGGCCGACGGTCAGGGCTATCCTTCCCTCACCGCGTGTATATGCACGAAGCTCGCTTGCGTAGGAACGCATCGTGGCAACAGGACATCTGCCCCGAAGAATCGCGGTGTGCTCGTTTATCTCGGGGGGCATAGAGCTGCCGCACATAGAGGTAATATCATTCATAAGCCTGCCGAGATTATCCCTCGGAAGCTCGATATGAAAATCAAAGGTGGGCTCAAGCAGGACCGACTCTGCCTTCATAAGTCCCTGACGGATGGCACGGTAGGTCGCCTGGCGGAAATCACCGCCCTCAGTATGCTTAAGATGTGCCTTACCCGCCGTAAGCGTAATCTTCACGTCGGTGAGAGGAGCACCGATAAGCACGCCGCGGTGCATCCGCTCCTCAATATGTGTAATAATCAGCCTCTGCCAATTAAGGCTCAGGGTATCGGTAGGACACTCGGTAGCACTGACGATGCCGCTGCCCTCGGGCATAGGCTCAATCCTCAGATGAACCTCGGCATAATGACGAAGGGGCTCAAAATGTCCCGCACCGTATATCTCGTCGGCTACCGTCTCCTTATAAAGTATCTCGCCCTCGTCAAGCTCCACAGCCACGCCGAAGCGGTCGAGAATAAGGCTCTTCAGCACCTCGATCTGTATCTCGCCCATCAGCCTTACGCGGATCTCGTGAGTGGTGGGCTCGTAGGAGAGTGCAAGGCTGGGATCCTCCTCCGCAAGGGCGGTAAGTCGCATATAGGTTTCGTATGGGTTGGCACCCTTCGGCAGGAGCATACGGTAGTCAAGAACGGGGGTCAGCGTCTGCTCGTCGGAGGGCTCAAAGCCAAGTCCCATTCCGACCCGCGTTGACACGGGGCCGAGGACCGCACAGACCGTACCCGCCGTGACAGAGCCGACGCTCTTATATTTATCGCCCGAATACAGGCGTATCTCTTCAATTTTCTCGCATACGGTATCGCCCGAGGGCAGAGTGATCTCCAGCGTATCCTTGGTCTTAAGGCTGCCGCCGGTTATCTTCATATAGCTGAGCCTTTTCCCCTGGGGATCGCGGGCGATCTTATACACCCTGGCACCAAAGACGCGGTCGGAGTAATTTTTCGCAAGAGTATAGCGGTCGATACCCGACAGCAGCTCTGCAACACCCTTCATCTTCAGGGCAGAGCCGAAGAAGCAGGGGAATATCCTACGCTTTGCAATAGAATGGCGTATCCTGTCGGTATCCACCGAGTCGCTCTCAAAGAACTCCTCCATCAGTCGCTCGTCCGCCGAGGCACAGGCCTCGTAGAAATCGGGCGTACCCTCGCAGGTAAAATCAACGCACCCGCGGGAGAGCCCGATGCGAAGCTCCTCCATAATCTGCCGTCGGTTTCTGTCGGATATATCCGTCTTGTTCACAAAAATAAAGGCAGGCACACCGCGGGAGGCCAGAAGATGCCACAGAGTCTTGGTGTGTGCGGTGACGCCATCGGTGGCAGAGATAATAAGTATGGCGTAATCCTGTACCGATATAGCACGCTCGGCCTCGCAGGAAAAGTCGATATGACCGGGGGTGTCTATAAGGGTGATAAGGCTGTCGCCGTATTCAAGCACGGCCTGCTTTGAGAAAATGGTAATGCCCCTCTCACGCTCCAGCGAATGTGTGTCGAGAAAGGCGTCACGCTTATCAACCCTGCCAAGCCTCATTATACTGCCCGATGAAAAGAGAAGGCCCTCTGACAGAGTGGTCTTACCGGCGTCAACGTGAGCCAGAATTCCTACGGTTAATCTCTTCATTATGCCTCTCCCTTCATCTTTTTGTTGGTTTATTTTAAAAACGTTTTTTGTATTACGCCTTGATTAATTTAACTTAACAAAGCCTTTTTCTGAATTTCAGGTTCTCGCCGTCGGCGGTGTAATCCGACAGCGTCTTCTCGGACAGTCTGACCGACGCCTTGTTCTCCGCCGCAACGGTGGCACAAAGGTATACCATACCTATATCGGCAGCAAGGTCACCGAGCATTTTTATTACCTCGGTGGCATAGCCCTTATGACGGAAGGCGGGAAGCAATCTTACCGCACACTCACAGCCGCCCATAAGGTCGAAGGCGTAGAGGGTTGCCTCGCCTGCGAAGGAGTCGTTTACCCGTACGGCGAGGGATATCGCCACTCCTCTCGCAAACTCCTCCTCACACACGAGGCGGAAATAATCGTCGGCGGGATCGGGATTATCCTGGCTGAAATCATAGCCCCAATATCTGTTGGTGTCGGCGTCCTTACACAGTCTCGCAAAAAGCTCGTCGTCGGCGGGGGCAAGAGGTGTAAGCGAAACGCCCGCCCTGCCCTCTATGGTGGGAAGACTGCCCAGCAGGGACGCCTCACTCATCACGTGGAGGGTAAAATATTCGTTGTCGGGATCTGCCGCGTCAAGGTTGGAATGTCGGAACAGGGGAATAAGACCGCCGAGCTCCTCGCTCGGTACGTCAAAAATAACGAGCGGGATCTCCTCCTTCACCGCGTATGCACGAAGCCTCTCGCAGGCGGCGATGGGATCTGCATCCGAGGTAAGAGGCAGAGGGAAGGAAAAGCTGTATTCCCCGTCAAAGATGCGAACGAGAAAGCAGCCGTCGGAATAGGACGTGGCGTATTCGGTGCCGCTGCCGTCCATTATCATTATGGATATATTGTCACGAAGCAGGTCCAGGTCTGCATCGGGCATCGCCTCGGCAATCTCTCTGACAAGATCGTCGGCAAGGCCCGTCAAAAATATTTTAAATGAAAGCATAATTACTCCTCTTGTTTTTGTTCCGTAAGCGGAACGTAGAGTCGGCAGACGAAGCTGTCGCCCTCCACCGCATACTCGAATTTCTCTGCTATCAGCGATGCGAGTCGCTTGCAGGTCTTAAGTCCGATGCCGTGGCTCTCGGTCTCGGCGGTATCCTTGCGGATGGTGTTCCTGCACTCAAGCATCAGCCGTGACCCCGAGGCTCCGTAGCTGAGAAGGATCGGCTGGGAGATATCGGCGTATTTTCGCAGATTCGAGAATACGTTATCGATAATTCGCATAAGGTTCGGCGGATCTGTTCGCATAAGACTGCCCGCCTTGAGTGGCTCGCCCGCAACAGACAGACGTATTTCGTAGCCCATCTCACGCATAAGGAGAAAATGCTCGGAGAGAAGCTGCTCCAGAAGGGTTGCCGCATCGTACTCATCAAGCTTTACGCTACTCTCGGTGTCACCGAAGGCAAGCGAGTATTTGAACATATCGTCGGACAGCTGCTTCAGTCGGTGGGCGGTGCTCTCGGTTGCCGAAATATAGCCTGCCATCACCTCGTCCTCTGTACCGTGCTCCTTCATCATCTCAAGATAGCCCATCAGTACGGTAAGAGGCGTCCTGATGTCGTGGGAGATTGATGCGATAAGGGCGGCGTTGGTCTCGTGTGCCTCCTGCTCGCTCTTTATATGCTCCAGCATACGGCGTCGCATCTGCTCAACGTTGCTCGACAGGGTGGAGATCTCATCCGCACCCTCGCTGACAATCTCGTAGCCCATATCAATCTCGGATACGATGGTGACGTCACTCTCAAATCGCTTGATACGGTCGATAAGCTCTCTCGTATACCTGATAGGCACGAGCAGGAATATGAGAAGTGCGGCGGCAACGCTCACGAAATTAAAGCTTGAGTAATATAAATTTTCGGTATACTCGGCAATTGCAACGGTAATCCTCCTGCCGTCGTAAAGCTGTACTCTGTGATACCCGCCCGAGCTCGCCTCCTTCGCAAGCGTATCACGCTGAAGCGACTCGTCAATTCTTGAGCCGCGGAACTCACCGGGCCTCACGTCCTCGTCGGGATCGGTCTCGTAGGCATAGCTGTCCTTGGGCAGGTTGTAATATACTATAATAAAGACGTACGGGTTCTCTCGCACCCACTCGGCAATCTCGCCTGCGTTGTCATAGCCTACGCCGTTTTTTTCAACGAACAGCTGAAGATCCTCAATATACTCAACCCGACGCTGGCTCTTCAGATCGGGCTTCACATAATGGACGCCGATGAAGTAATAGGAGGTTGTCATAATAACCAGCCATCCTATGACGGCAAGCAACAGTCCGCGAAGCAGGCTGTATAGCAGTCCTGTATAGAGCGAGCGGTATCCGATGCCGCCGCCCCGTTCCTTATAATCAGTCAATTTGATAACCCTTTCCCCATACCGTACGGATGATTTTGGGCGAGGAGGGGTCCTCCTCCAGCTTTCTTCTCAGGGTGAGAATATGCACGGTTATGGTATTGCCCGAGCTGGGCAGAGGCATCTCGCCCCACACCCTCTCGTAAAGCTCAGCGGGGCTGACGACCTTGCCGCGATTTCTGGCGAGGTAGATGAGAATATCCATCTCCTTCTCGCGGACGTCGATTGCTGTGCCGTTCTTCGTCACCTCACGGCTCTCGGGCATAAGCAGCACACCGCCCCACAGACGTATTGCCTCCTCCCGACTCTCCTTCGTGCTGTAGCTGGTATAGCGGCGGGTCAGAGCCTCTACCTTCATAAGCAGCTCTCGGGAGGAGAAGGGCTTGACGAGATAATCGTCACCGCCGCCCGAGTAGGCCTGCTCCTTATCGCTCTCAAGCGACCTTGCGGTCAGGAAAAGCACGGGCAGGGTTGAGAAGGCACGGATCTCCCTCGTCGCCTCAATGCCGCTTATATTCGGCATCATAATATCCATAATACAAAGGTCAATGCTGCGGTCAAGACGCACCGCCTCTATAGCACCCGCACCGTCAACCGCCTCCACTATCTCATACCCCGCATTCTCAAGCAGAAGGCGAAGCACCTTTCTTATTTCTATCTCATCGTCTGCAATAAGTATTCTCATATCCGACCTCCAGGGAAGATTGCCCAAAGACGTTCCAAAGGCAGATCATCTCATCTGCCGAGCCGCGTCAAGAGGGCATATTATATCATTATAACTATACAGAATAATTATAGCATAAAATATTTATAAAATCAACCGTCGGGGGAGGATTTAATTCTTTTTTATAATTTATCCTCCTCGAAAGGAAGACTTGATTTTATTCGCGATCCCGAATAAAGCTAAAAAAAGAAAAGGGACCGCGAAAAACCGCAGTCCCGGGATATATTTGATCACTTAGCCCTCGTCCTCCATAGACAATCTGAACATTTCCTTAAGCATTCCCCACGCCTTGCCCCATTGGAGAGTTATGATATACAGGCTTATGAGCAGCTTTACCGATGTCATAAGATCCACACGCTTCTCATTGGGATTGTCCCGACGCATCTCGTAGACCCTCTCGAACAGAGGGCAGGCCTGCTTATACATACGAAGATTAGAGTAGCAGGTGGCAAGGTTGTAAAGCGTCATAAGGGTGTCGGGATGCCTCTCGCCAAGATTTTCCCTGCATCTGTCATACATCTGCTGAGTGAGAGCGAGGGCGTCACGGTTTCTTTTGGCCGCACCGTACATAACCGCAAGATTCATACGGAATTTCAGACTGTTGGGATGATTTTCGCCAAAAATCGCCGTCTGCTCCTCACAGACCTTACGCTGAAGCTCTATTGCCTCGTCAAGCAAGCGAAGCTTAAGATATACAAGGGCAAGATTATTTGCCATCTGAAGGTAAAGCGAATTTTTCACCTCCAAAAATCTGTCGTAAAGCTCAATTCCCCTCTCAAGTATTTCCCTTGCCTCACGAAGCTTGCCGCTATCGTGATAAATAAGACCAAGGGTGTTCATCGCGTTAAGGGTGTTGGGATGTCCCTCGCCGAGAGCCTCTCGCTCACCGATATAGACCTCAGAGACGATTTTCTCAGCCTCAGCAAGATGGCCAAGCTCGTAGCGGATTATACCAAGCAGACTCTGGGCATCAAGTCGCATCAGAGCGTCGGCAGAATTCGTCTTAAGATATGCCGAGCACACCCGCTCCTGCATTTCAAGGGCCACCGCACGCTCGCCAAGGCGAAGATGGCAAAGAGCAATAGCCGACAGCGAATCAATTGCTGCGGTGCTGTTCTCACCGAGAATACGTGTCCTCGCCCTATACGCCCTCTCGTGAAGCTCCAACGCACCGCGATAATCGCCCGTATGCTGAAGCCCGTATGCAAGATTTGACAAGAACAGCAGGGTGGTCGGATGCTCTTCTCCGAGGGTTTTTAGTGCGATTTCGTAAACCTTAGTTAACATTTCGTACTGCTTTTGCAGCTCGTTAAGCTCTCTGTAAACGAGGGCAAGGTTGTTGATTATCAACAAGGTATCGGGATGCTCCTCTCCGAGAACACGCCGCTTAAGTCGGTAAATATACTCGCCACGCTCTGCTGCCAGACGGTATTTGCCCATAATCTGATAGGTGTAGCAATGATTGTGCATCCAGAGAAGAGACAGAAAATGCTCCTCTCCCTTGCTTTTGGTATAAAAATCGGCAAGACGCCCCGCCCATTTCTCTGCCTTCTCAATATCAAAGTCACCGCGGGAGGTATTAAGATATACGTTATACAGCTTCTCCATAGCCTCGGGCAGGCCCGCCTCGGCGGCGGCTGTAATAAGCTCGATGCCCCGATCTCGGTTGACCTCCACGTCAATGCCGTCAAGGTAGGCAAGACCGATGAGAAAGATATGCTCGGGGTCGGCGTCGTTCTCGCTCCTCGCCACCTTCATAATCGTCTGAAGCAGGATCCTTTCAAACTCCTTATCGGTTGGATGCAGGGGCTTTGGAATATCGGCAAAGCTCTCGCGAAGGCCGTCGCGGTCGGTGTCCACCATCTCAGCGGGGAGAATATCCATTCCCATACCGCGTGCTGCGGGGTATTCCTTACCCATTACGAAGTTTCCCTCCTCAAGTATGCTGGGGGTGACCAGCAGAGTGAAGAGTCGGCTGTTTGAGAGTGCCCTTGAGATATTCTCCATAAAGCTCTCGCCGGGGGTGAGAAATTCATCATACCATATTGCAATATCCCGACAGCCGGGTATTGCGTGAATTATCCGCATAAGCTCGTTGGCATAGCGGCGGTCCTTTTTTCGGTAGCTTAAGAAGATATAGGCGTCGAAGGCCGCACGGACACGCCTTGCCATCTCGTCTGAGATAAGGGTAGCCTCAAGATATTTCTTCAGCTTATCGTTATAGCTGATCTCCGTGGTGTCGGTGCTGTAGGGTGAGAGATACTGCCTCTCGCCAAAGCACTCGGGCCTTGAATAGAAGGAATCTATCTCCCGCTCCATCATAAAGGGGAGAATAGGAATCTTCTTCTCCTTGGCATAGGCAATATCCACCCTCATCGCACGGCTGTCCTCGGTCAGAAGGCGGAAGGTGACGGGAACTAAAACCAGGTTCATCTGCCCCAGGTCGGCGTCCATATTCGCCTCGTCAAGAGGCTCGCTCATATCGGCGGTATAGTATATGGCACAGTCCTGGCACTCCAGAACGTCCAGGCATACTCTGTCAAAATATTTCTCAAAATCATCGGGATGGCAGGTAAAATACACCCTCGCCTTCCCTCGCGGGTCGCTCTCTCCCCGCGTCCTGACCTTAAAATCAGACATACCTACCTCCAAAAAACATACTTAAACGCCTCGTGGCGTTGATTATCATACGGCAAGCTCACGAAGAAGCTCTACCATTTCACCGATCTCAACGGTTTCTATATCATCCGGATCAAAGAGCTGCTGACGGATGGAATATATCTTCTGATACAGAAGATAAGCCATTTTAAGATCCTCATCCTCCGAGTAGGAGGCGGCAAGGCCCTCAAGCAAGGACAGCACGCCCGCGTTATTTTCGCCAAAGGCCAATATCCTTGTAAGAGCTATCTGCTCGCGAAGCTCTCTCGCACGGATGGGATCTATATATTCATAGCACTCCGCAATACGCTCCTCGGCGGCAAGCGACTGCTCGTGCCACTCGTCATATTTATCATAGTAATAATCCTCAATACGCTCTGCCCATTCCAACGCCTTGTGGTAATCACGCTCAATTTTATCTCCGCTTATGTAGGCGTTATAAAGGGTAATCATCGCGTCAACGATGCCCGCCTTTGCCGCGGATGTTATAAGGCGAATTCCACGCTCTGTATCCACCTCCACGTCAATGCCCTCAAGGTATGCCAGACCAATCAGGAAGCTGTGGGCGGGGTCGGAGTCATTCTCTGTGTTGAGCACGGCCGAAAGATGCCCGAAAATCCTCTCCCCGAGCTCATCTCCCCCAATGCCGACGGGCATCGGGATGTCGCGGTACTTATCCGAGAGAAGAGCGAAATCGGTATGCTCCACCTCGGCGGGCAGAATATTCATTTTCATATCCCTTGCCTCGGGATATTCGGTCGCCATAACGTAATTTTTTATAGTATTTCCCTCGCCGTCGGTATACTCCTCTAACAGATTCGGGGTGACCATCAGGGTGAAAAGATTGCCACGTCGGCTTACCATTGCCATAGCGTCCTTGATGCTCTCACGCCAGTTCTCACCCGGAAGCAGAAACTCATCATACCATATTGCCACGTCCTGACATCCGGGCACGTCGTGAATGAGATGCATCAGCTCATTGGCATAGCGGCGGTCCTTCTTGCGATAGCTCAAGAAGATATATGCGTCGAATGCCTCACGCACACGGCTCGCCATCTCGTCGCTGGTAAGGAAGGATTCAAGCGATTTTGCCAGCTTGTTTTTATAGCTTATCTCGCTTGCGTCGTTGCTGTTGGGGTTAATATACTGTCTGTCACCGAAATTGTCGGGATGGGCGTATGCATTGGCAATATCCGCCTCCATCAAGAATGGAAGTATGGGTATGTTGTTTCTCTTGGCACAGGGTATATCAACCGCCATTGCCCTGTTTGGTGTGCAAAGCAGCCTTTGGGTCACAGGGACGATGAACAGGTTCATATTGCCTAAATCGGTGTCGATATTGGCCTCGTCGTGAGGATCGCTCATATCGGGCGTATAGTATACGGCACAGTCAAAGGCGGACAGCACGTCCTCTACCATCATAGAAAACAGGTCCCGCTCCTCACCGCAAAATCTCCGCGAAAAATCCTCGGGGTGACACACGAAATACACACGTGCCTTGCCCTTAGGGTTAACCCTTAGCCCCATCTTATTCAACCGCGTCATTGCCTTAAATTCTGCCATACGTCCTCCGCGGCAAGAGAATCCCTCTCCCGCCGAAATATCATTGCCTAAATTATACCACACTCCCACGCCCGATGTCAATAAAAAGAAGCCGCCAGCTTACGATAAAAAGCCGACGGCAGTCAATAAAGGGACGGCAAATAAAAAAGGGCGGATCGCTCCGCCCAAAATTATTCGGTTAAATTAATAGTTCTCCTTGCGAACCTCAAAGAAGCTCTGGGGATGAGCACATACGGGACAAGCACCGGGTGCCTTCTTGCCCATAACGAGGTGACCGCAGTTGCGACACTCCCACATAGTCATCTCAGCCTTCTCAAATACCTGCTGCATCTCTACGTTGGAAAGAAGCTTTCTGTATCTCTCCTCGTGCGCCTTCTCAACAGCGGCAACCATTCTGAACTGAGCCGCAAGAGCCTTGAAGCCCTCCTCCTCAGCCTCCTTAGCGAAGGTAGCGTACATATCGGTCCACTCGTAGTTCTCGCCCTCTGCTGCTGCAAGAAGGTTTGCCGCGGTGTCACCGAGTCCGCCGAGAGCCTTGAACCAAAGCTTTGCGTGCTCCTTCTCGTTGTTAGCGGTCTCCTCGAAGATAGCGGCGATCTGCTCGTAGCCCTCCTTCTTTGCAACCGATGCAAAGTAGGTGTACTTGTTTCTTGCCTGGGACTCACCTGCGAAGGCGGTCATAAGATTCTGTTCTGTCTTGGAACCCTTAAGATTCATTGTGAAATCTCCTTTATGTTTAAAAATTTAATACTTCTCAAAGGCATTATTGCCCCTACGCGACTATTATAACACGCCGATTTGAAAAAATCAATATATTTTTTTGTGACTTTGTCACACAAATGCAAGCGGATTATTTGCCGATTTTCTTAGCTATTTCCTCAGCAATTGCCCTGTTGCCCTCGGCGTTTGGATGAGCACCGTCAGAATACCACTCGGGATGTCCGTCGGTGATGCTGTAAAGATCGATAACCTCAACACCCAGCTTTTCCGCCACGGAGCAAATAATTTCGGTCATCTCACCCTTGATAATTTCGTTATTACCGTCACCTTCATTTTCTACCGTGCGATAGAGTCTTGGCGGACGCATAACGTAAACGGTAGGCCTTGAATCCATATCAATATACGACTGCACCAACGCCTCGTATTCATTAGCGAAGCCTTCCGCATCCCAATTTATCCCCTTGGAATCGTTTGAGCCGAGCATAATGATAACAATATCGGCATCCTCCTTAAGCGACTCTCTGTAGTGGCTCTCTGCAGTATAGGGCATATTACCTGTGGAAAGCAGGGTTCTGTTAGGCAGACCGTAATTAACAACGGTGGTGTCGGGTACGAGGGTTGAAAGTATTGCAGTAAAGCTATCCCTGTCTCTCGAATTCATTACACCCTGAGCATACGTAATGCTATCGCCGACGCAGACGATGCGTTTCGAGCCGTTGCCACTTACCAGCGGCTTTGGATAGACGATGCTCATAACTGCAATTCCGCCTACGATAGCAACGAGAAGCAGCAGTGCTGTAACCGAAAGCAAAATAATTTTCCACGCTTTCATATTTTTTCTCCTATGTAAAAATATTATTCAGTCGAAAATCAAAGCTGTCTACAATCATTATATCATAAATCGACAAAATTTCAATAGTGAAGATAAAAAAAGCGAGTCATAAAACCCGCTTTTTCAAGCTCTGAGCTCTGCACTCAGTATTTAATTAAAATATCCCTCTCTGTAAAGCAGCTCGGCGATAAGCACCGCACCGCCTGCCGCACCGCGAAGGGTGTTGTGTGAGAGGCCGACGAACTTATAGTCGTAGACGCTGTCCTCACGGAGTCTGCCTGCGGTAATACCCATACCGCCGTAAATATCGCGGTCAAGTCTTGCCTGGGGACGGTTATCCTCCTCAAAATAGGTGATAAACTGCTCGGGGGCAGAGGGCAGACCGAGAGTCTGGGGCTTGCCCTGATAATTTCTCCAGGCCTCGAGGATCTCCTCCTTGGTGGGCTTATGCTCAAATCTTACGAACACCGCCGCCGTATGACCGTCGGTAACCGGAACGCGAAGGCACTGTGTGGTGATAATCGGCTCGGTAGCGGGGATGATCTGTCCGTCCTCTACCCTGCCCCAAACGCGAAGGGGCTCACGCTCGCTCTTCTCCTCCTCGCCGCCGATGAAGGGGATAAGGTTATCCACCATCTCGGGCCACTCCTTAAAGGTCTTGCCCGCACCGCTGATAGCCTGGTATGTAGTTGCAACGACCTCCTTGATGCCGAATTTCATAAGGGGGGTAAGAAGGGGAACGTAGGACTGGATAGAGCAATTGGGCTTCACCGCGATAAAGCCACGCTTTGTACCGAGACGCTTACGCTGTGCCTCGATGACCGCAAGGTGCGAGTCGTTTATCTCGGGAATGACCATAGGCACGTCGGGAGTCCATCTGTTAGCCGAGTTGTTGGAAACAACGGGAATCTCGGCTCTTGCATATCTTTCCTCCAGCTCGCGGGTCTCGTCCTTCGACATAGATACCGCACAGAATACGAAGTCGCAAAGCTCCTTTACCTCTTCAACGTTGTCCGAGGAAATAACAGTCATATTAAGAATCCGCTCGGGACAGGGCTCGGTCATCTTCCATCTGCCAAGCACCGCCTTGCCGTACTTCTGCCCCGCTGATCTGGGACTTGCCACAAGGGCGTTGATCTCAAAATAGGGATGCTCGTTTAAGAGCATAATAAAACGCTGGCCTACCATACCGGTAGCACCGATAATACCGACTTTAAGCTTTTTCATTGGTTTTTCTCCGTTAATAAAATATTAAAATAAATGTAGTATATATTTTAGCACACAAAAGTATCAATGTCAATAATTTGTGAAAGAAAAAAGGCAGACCGCGAAAATTTAGGCGGTCTGTCTTTAATACAGTGGCTCATTTAGACGTCACTTGTTGATTATGCTTACGTTTTCGGGAGAAATGCCGGTCGTTTCATACACTATCGTGAGAATTTGAGCCGCCTCGTTTGCTTGAAGGCTCTCCGCCAAGTCGGATCGTAGCCATGTCGTTCTGTGAGCCAAGGAGTTGATAATATGCCTTGTCTTCCTAAGACCGCTTGGCCTCCGACTTTCACTTGTTGATTATGCTTACGTTTTCGGGAGAAATGCCGGTCGTTTCATACACTATCGTGAGAATTTGAGCCGCCTCGTTTGCTTGAAGGCTCTCCGCC
>JAZNWM010000109.1:0-4292 GCA_045593345.1 Eubacteriales bacterium | reverse complement strand
TCCAAGCAGTACTATGATCCCACCGCTCTCGAGCATCTTGATAAGGACTTCGTATACGTTGGTATGTTCGCAGCAAGAAACGTTAACATATCCTTCTCCGACGTAGAGCTGACCACAATCCTTGCATCCGAGGATGCGGAGCGTGAGTATCCCGCAACAACGTACGTAACTCCCAGCATTTCTGTTGGCTCGGGCAGCGTTACCACCAACAACAACTACGAGCTTATCGTAGACGCAAACGTTGAGGGTAATATTACCGTTAATTACAAGGATAAGGTTATCGCCGAGAACGTTACCGTTAGCCCCGGTGACAGATTCAGAACGATGATCGACCTTCTCGACTATAATGAAAATTACATCACGATCGAGTTCACTCCCAATCCCGATCAAGAGCTGGGCGATTTTACCGAGCTTTCCTCTACAAGACCCATATACGCGTCTCATTTGGTTATGTATAACCGCGGTAACTACCACAGAAAGACGATCTACGTTTCCCCCGACGTTCTTCCCCACACCACCTGGGCGGACGGAACGAGAGAAAACCCCTTCGACATTTTCACCGCACTTGAGAACGCATATCCCGGTCAGACCCTCATTCTTATGGAGGGTACGTATAAGCCCGGCAATGCTCTTAAAATTGATAGAGGTATGGACGGTACCGCTGATGCCTACATCAGACTTATAGCCGATCCCGAGGCAACCACCCGCCCCGTAATTGACTTTGAGGGACTTTACTCCGGCCTCACCCACGGCGGTGACTACTGGTACTTCTACGGCTTTGACGTAACCGGCTCTATGGATATGCAGAAGGGCTTCCAGGTTTCGGGTAACTACAATATTCTTGACCAGATCCACGCCTATGAGAACGGTAATACGGGCATTCAGCTCAGCCGCTTCTCCGGTGCTGATAACTTTGAGGACTGGCCCAGCTATAACCTTATTCTCAACTGTACCTCCTTCCGCAACTACGACGGCGGCTTTGAGGACGCAGACGGCTTCGCAGCGAAGCTTACCATCGGTGATGGCAACGTATTCGACGGCTGTATCGCATACAACAACGCAGACGACGGTTGGGACCTTTATGCTAAGGCAGGCACCGGTGCAATAGGCTCTGTAACCATCCGCAACTGTATCTCCTACGAGAACGGCTTCGTTCCCGGTGCAGGCAGCAAGACGGGTAACGGTAACGGCTTCAAGCTGGGCGGCGAGAGCATCCCCGGTAAGCACGTGCTCGAAAACTCTATCGCGTTTAACAATCTTGCAAAGGGTATTGACTCCAACTCCTGTCCCGACGTTATTGTAAGAAACTGCATCAGCTTCAACAACGGCAACCACAACGTAGCTCTCTACACCAACAACGCTACCGACACCGCCTTTGTTGTAGACGGCGTTATTTCCTTCAGAACCGAGGGCCTCGATATAGAAGAAAACCTCAGACCTAAGGGAAGCCAGGTTGTTGAGAATTATATGAACGCTACCTCCTTCTACTGGAATGCCGACGATGGCTTCTGTATGAACACCGCAGGCGAGAGGATTACGGCAGATATGTTCGTTAGCCTTGAGTTCACAGGCTGGAGCAGAAACGAGGACGGAACCATTAACCTTAACGGCTTCCTTGAAATCAAGGACACCGCACCCGAGAGAGCACAGGAGTGTAAGCTCGGCGGCACCGCCTCCCAGGAAATCGTTCTTCTCGAGGACGAGGAATGCAGCTTCGGCAGAAGCTGGGTTAAGCTTGACAAGGACGCTCACTGGCACGAGTGCGAGTGCGGTAACAAGTCCCAGGTTGAAATGCACGATTTTATCTGGATTATTGATAAGCCCGTTGTAGGCAACAAGGAGGGACAGAAGCACGAGGAATGTACGGTATGTGGCTTCAAGAGAGCTGCAATCTCCATTTATCCCGAGGTTAATCCTAATCCTCCCACAGGAAACGAGGGCGAAAATAACGAGCAGCCCGAGAATCCCCCTGTTGATAATCCTCCCACCGATACACCTGATCAGCCCGAGAAGCTTAGCTTCTTCCAGAGAATCTGGCAGGCAATTCTGAACTTCTTCAGAAAGCTTTTCGGCCTTGATAAGAAGGCCTATCTCGGCGGCTATCATTGGATTATCTAAACCATTTTAGCAAATAAAAAATCCCCCCATTTCGGGGGTTTTTTTTTGAGGCTTTATGAATCTGCACGCCAATGCTTTTAGCAAGTTCAAATTTGTATTTACTTTTTTAAAACCTTTTTGCACCAGGTACGTTTGTTGCACCTTGGGCAATTCAAATACCGAGTAGTCCCTCTATGCATCGCACCAAGAGCCTGCTTGTAGGTAGGAACGATCTCGTAGCCGCAGTTTTTGCACTTGTAAGCACCAACGCTGACCTCAAGCTTTAATGCGTAGAAGCAGGGTATCAGGAATACTATGCATAGCGTAAGTATTGCAACAAGCATCCAAGGCCCCTCGGGCATAAAGAACGCAATAATAGCAAGACCTCCGAGCAATCCAATCATGCTCACCGTCATAATAATCCACATTGAATTCCATATGGTTTTATTTTTCTTTTCTAATTCCTTTGTCATTTCAAGCAAAAGCTGTTCATTTTTTTGATGGTTATTTTCCATACTAATCCTCTCTCCACTTAATAATTCGTTTACACTGATGCCGAGAATTTCGCACAGTTCAAGCATGATTGAGCTGTCAGGCATTGCTATGCCCCGTTCCCACTTGGACACCGCCTTGTCAGTTATGCCAAGCTTTTCGGCAAGCTGCATTTGTGTTAATTTTGCGTTCTTTCTGCATTCGGAAATAAATTTTCCTATCTTCAATTGATCCATAAATGGCCTCCTTTCACATACAGTATAACAAATATTACACCAAAAGTACACCTACCATTGGTTGAGAGAAAAAAATAAACCTAACGTATAGTGATTTTGACATCAGTTTAGTGAAGAAATATTTTAAAAAGCCCAGTTTTGCATACTTTAGTTAGCAAAACAGGGCTGTTTTTTTATTTTAAGCCAGGATAAGGAATATGACTACCGATACAATAAGGCAGGCAGAACCGATAATAAGAACCGTCTTTGTGTTCTTGTTAAAGCTTAAGCTGGCGGATTTTGTCTTGATGATTTTCGCCTTTGACAGTGCAGCGAGCACAGGCTTATAAAGCATAATTGCAACCGATGCGTTCAGCAGAGACTTTGCAAAATTGAAGGGCAATAGCACCTTCGGAAGCAGGTCAAACACCATTTCGGTTGCCGCAGCCTTTGGCATTCCAACCATCGATACAAGGTATATCGGAGTGACAAAGGTATTAAGCAGCAGCATAACGCCGGTGGTTGCAACGATGGCAGCGGTGACCGAAATTATCGCACCGTTCATCGTTCTGAGCTTCTTGTAGATCAGCGAAGCAGTAAGAGTGAATACCGCAGAGGAGGCAAAATTCATTATCAGACCGTACCAGGCGGTGGTGCTGAAGGTCAAGAACTCAATAAACGCCGCAATAAATGCGATAATAACTCCCGCAAGCGGGCCGTAGATAAAGGCCGCGATTGCGATTACCGCATCCTTCATATCGAGCGAAAGAAATCCCGCAATAGGCGGAATAACGTTGCAGACGAAGGCAATAATAAAGGCTAATGCGGAGAAAATTGAAATGCCTATAGTCTTCTCAAGATAAATTGTTGATTTTTGTTTTTGATTACTCATATTTTTTCCTTTCTCAAGCGAGGGGAAAAAGAAAAACCTCGGATCACTCCGAGGACAGAAAGCTGTGTCTATAACTCCCGGACCCGATACAGATCAAGCAATACAAAAGACACAACAAACCTTCTTTTCTCATCCGGACTTTACCGTCGGTTGAGGAATTTCACCTCATCGGGGGCTCTCGCCCTTCGCAGACTTAGCAAACTGTGTATCGCCTTACTGCCGGTATGGAATTGCACCAATCCCCAAAGAATTGTTTTAATTATTATATGGAACATTAAGCATTTTTGCCAAAGCAAAAATGCACGGTAGCGTAGCGGCGTTTCGGTAGTGAATTGCCTTAATAACGCAAGGGCCGAAGCCCGACCGAGTCGAAGCGAGCAGCCGCACTATGTTAGAAGTAACAAACCGCCACTCAGGTTCTGCATTTTGCATTCTGCATTTTGCATTCTGCATTTTGCATTCTGCATTCTGCATTCTGCATTTTGCATTTTGCATTCTGCATTTTGCATTCTGCATTCTGCATTCTAAAAAAGCCCTGCTTTTTTAAAATGCTCTGCTTTTGAAAATGCCCTGATGCCTTAGATAGACACCAGGGC
>JAZNWM010000108.1:0-5693 GCA_045593345.1 Eubacteriales bacterium | reverse complement strand
TCGAACCCACGGCCTCCAGGGCCACAACCTGGCGCTATAACCAACTTAGCTAATCCCACCGTATAAATGGCGTGCCTTGAGGGACTCGAACCCCCGACCTACTGCTTAGAAGGCAGTTGCTCTATCCAGCTGAGCTAAAGGCACAGTTGACAGCGGATATTATTATAACAGAAGATTCTTGTTTTGTCAATAGTTTTTTTAAAGTTTTTTAAAAAATAAAATTACGCCCATTATCCTTTAACGCAAACCAGTCTTACGCCCTCGACTGCAACTATCCTGAGGGTATCGCCAACCTCAAAGCGATCATCCTCGCGGGCACATCTTGCCGACCAGCTCTGACCGTTTACCCTGACCTGTCCGCAGCCCGCACTGTTATCAACAGCCTCGATAACAACGCATCTTTTGCCGACTATGTTCTCGGGATTAAATTCCTTATCCTGTGTGTGTTTCTTATTAAACAAAGCTAAAATGCTCATAAATACTCCATAAAACTTCTTTGTTAAATATATAGTATCACAATATTTTTCATTTGTCAATTACTTTATTTATTTGTCATAAAAAGTTGCCGATATATTATTCATTTGTTCATTATATCTCTGAAAAAGACGCTTTTTAAGAAAAAGGCTTGACAAAACCAAAAAAATATAGTATAGTATTACATAGTTGCGTTGCAACGCCAAAAAAGCAAAGGAGGGTATATATGTTTGAGACATTAAAGAATTTCCTTGTTCAAGAGCTTCACGTTGCTGCTGAAGACGTCACTATGGATGCTGAGCTGTCCGGCGATCTTGGTATCAATTCGCTTGAGCTTGCCGATCTCGTATTCGTATGCGAGGAAAAGTTCAATATTGAGATTGAGGACGATGATCTTCACAACTTTACTACCGTTGGCGACGTAGTTCGTTATTTGGATGCAAACGTAAAATAATTTCTAGATATATCCTCGGGGGTGTCGTTGTTCATTCGACACCCCCGTAGCATATTTATCTGATAAAATCAAAGCTTAACGAACACAAATGCTCCGCCATCAAACGCGGGCGGAGTGGAGAAGACCTCGGGATATTTATTCTGCAGGAAGACCACCTCGGTGGAGCCTGTGCGGAAGGATTCCTCGGTTGCGAAGAACTGCACACTACCCTTTTGCTTCATATTCTTAAGAAGCTTAATTATCCCGGAAAGAATACGCTTTTTTTCGGCATCAATCCCCTCCCCCGCATCATATAAAATATTGATGCGAAGCAGTCCGACGCCGTCTGCCCTATGGCTGGCTATTTCATACATTACCTCGGTGGCTACCGACTCGGGCGTTTTCGCCCTGAGATTTATTTCTCTATAGCTCATAAAATTACTCCGTTTTTCTTGCTCGTATTATTTTAACATATAAAAATCAAAAAGTAAATAGCTAAGGTAAACTTATATGACAAAATTATTAGCAAAAATATTCATTAAAAACAGCAATAATACACAGGATGCATCGGTCAGAAAGGCATACGGCACACTGTCGAGCGTGGTCGGAATCATAATAAACTTTATTCTGGCGGCAATCAAAATCCTGGCAGGAGTGCTGTCCGGCTCGGTTGCAATAATAGCCGATGCCTTCAATAATCTGTCTGACTCCGGCACGTCTGTTATAACGCTTATCAGCTTCAAGCTGTCCTCAAAGCCCGCCGATAAGGAGCATCCCTACGGCCACGCAAGGCTGGAATATATCGCGTCGATGATCGTATCCTTCATAATTCTGCTGGTGGGAGCCGAGCTGCTTATTGATTCGGGCAAGACCCTGCTTGGTCTTAACGAGGTAAAAAGCACAGAAATTACAAATATAACTATAATTATTCTTGCGGCGTCTATACTTCTGAAGCTGTGGCTCGGTCTATTCTACCGCAAAATCGGTAAAAAAATTGATTCTACCGTAGTTCTTGCAGCTGCAACAGACTCCTTCAGCGATTCCTTCTCTACCGTTGCGGTTCTTATCTCCTCTATCGTAATAAGACTTACCGACTGGCAGATCGTCGACGCTATCGTCGGAATAATCGTATCCATTCCCATCATTATTGCGGGACTTAAGCTGCTTAATGAAACAAAGGATATTCTTATCGGCGAAGGGCCTGTTGAGGAAACGGTAATGGCAATTGAGGGGATTATCTCTGAGTTCCCGGATATTATCGGTATTCACGATCTGATGGTGCATAATTACGGTCCAAACAAATACGTGGCATCTCTTCACGCAGAGGTTGACGGCAAGAAGGATATTTACTACCTTCACGATATGATAGACAACGCAGAGCGTAGAATCAACGAGGAGCTGGATATAATCTGTACCATACATCTCGACCCTATAGTGACCGACGACGAAAACGTATCCGAGCTTCGTGCCTTCCTGCTTGAAACAATGAAGGAATGCGGTCTTGAGCTATCTATACACGATTTCAGAGTGGTAATCGGTCAGACACACACCAATATGATTTTTGATGTAGTTTTACCCTTCGATCATCAAATGAGCGAGGGCGAGGTTCGTGAAAAAATCTCTTCAGCCGTTCGGGCAAAGCGTGAGAATTGCTATTGTGTTATAGTGGTTGACAGAGGATGATTTTTACTTAATATAAAAAATGGCGGAGTTGAGATTTATCCTCAACTCCGTTTTCTGCCCTTATTTATCTACGCGATTTAGCATTTCTTTGTTTTTGAAAGCTCTTATATTATCAGCAATAATTTTGATGCAACGCTCTCTTGCCTCGTAAGAGCCCCAGGCTGCGTGTGGTGTCAGAATAACGTTTGAAAGCTGCAAAATCCTATTATAGGGATGGTCTGCCCCAAAAGGCTCAGCCGAATAAACGTCACAGCCAAAGGCGGCAATTCTGCCCTGCAGAACGGCGTCTGCAATTGCCTGCTCATCAAGAACCGCACCTCTTGCCTCGTTGACCAAAACGACCGAGGGTTTCATCAGAGAGATACGCTGCTCATTGATAAGTCCCTGTGACTCATCGTTCAGCGGGCAATGAAGGCTGATAATATCGCTCTCACGACAGAGGGTGTCAATATCGCAGCAGGTAGCGTCGGGTACGGGATTACGCTTATATACGATAACCCTTGCACCGAGGGCTTCTGCTATCCTGCCTACCGCACATCCGATATTACCGTAGCCAACGATACCCCAGGTCTTGCCCGACAGATCGTGGCAAACGGGAGTAAGTCTGTTCGGCATACCAGATGCGGTATATTCCCCGCTCTTCACAAAGGCGTTATATTCAATAATATGCGAGCAAAGTGCCAGGACAGTTGAAAGCGTAAAAAGAGTTACGCTGTCTGTGGAATAGCCAGGTACGTTGCAAACACCTATTCCAAGCTCCCTTGCCGCAACAATATCAATATTATCGTATCCCGTCGCAAAGACGCAGATAAGCTTAAGCTTTTTTGCCGATTCCATAAGGGTGCGATTAATCTTCACTTTATTTATAATGATAACGTCGGCATCACAGACCCTTGATATTGCCTCGTCCGGTGTGCTGTGATCGTAAAAGACCACCTCGCCGAATTCAGAAAGTCCCTCAAGCGGTGTATCATAGCCAAGCGATGCCCTGTCAAGAATAACTATTTTCATATAATTCTCCTTAATATTACTGCATTGATTATATCCTATTTGCGAGCTTTAGTCAAGAATTTTCCTACAATTTAATTATTAATATAATATTTAAAAAAATATTTTAAAAAAACACAAAAAACTATTGACAAACCAAAGCTGGCGTGATATAATGGTCATACCTCTGTTGAGAGGCTTTTTTTGTGCGTAAATTTGGGACTGGCACAGCCCTCAACATTGAGGGAGGTATTCAACGGGGTAAACCCGAATTCTATTAGGAGGTGCCGAAAAAACTATGAGAGTCAAAGTTACACTCGCCTGCACTGAATGCAAGCAAAGAAATTATGACACTAAGAAAAACAAGAAGAACGATCCGGACAGACTTGAAATGAAAAAGCACTGCCGTTTCTGTCGCAAGCACACGTTGCACAAGGAAACTAAATAATTTTTAGAGAGGACAAGAATATGGCAGACAAGAAGATCATTACAGATTCGGCTGACAACAAGCCGGAAAAGAAGGATAAGAAGCCCAATGCCTTTGCTAACTTCTTCAAGAAGCTTGGCAAGTTCTTTAAGGACACCGTAGGTGAGCTTAAGAAGGTTGTTTGGACGTCTAAGTCTGAGGTATGGAAGAGCTTCCAGCTCGTTATCGCAACCGTAGTATCGATTAGCGTTGCTATCGCAATCGTTGATTACGTTTCTTCTTTAGTTATCAACGCAATAGCAGGTCTTATCGGCTAAGAGAGGTTAGCCATGAGTAATATTAATGAAAAAAACCAGGGTCCCAGATGGTATGTTGCTCATACTTACACAGGTTACGAAAATAAAGTAAAGGACAGCATTGAGAAGATCGTTGAGAATCGCGGTCTCGGTCATCTTATCTATGACGTCAAGGTTCCCTCTGTGAGCGAACGCGTTCTTGACGAAAACGGCAAGCCCGTGCTTGATAAGAATGGCGAGGAGAAGATCGTTGAAATCAAGCTCTTCCCCAGCTACGTCTTTGTAAAAATGACCATGACTGACGAGTCCTGGCACGTTGTCAGGAACATTACAGGCGTCACAGGCTTTGTAGGTCCTGGGTCAGAGCCTACTCCCCTTACCGATGCTGAGGTAGAAATGTTCAGCGTCGAGGTTGTTACCCGCGAAGAGGTTAAGCTCAACGTCGGTGACAGGGTTAACGTTATATCGGGTCCCTTCGAGGGCTACTCGGGCGTTATCCAGGAGGTCAGCGAGGAGGATAAAACTCTTACCATCCTTGCTTCTACCGAAAAGCTTGACATCTCGCTTATCGTTGAGATGAAGGATGTCACACTCGCGAATTAAGTTCGCATCCGCCTCACCCTGAGGCACACGTGGGAGGGAGAAAAATTTTTTACAATTCTCCCGACAAAATTACCACATTTGGAGGTTTATAAAAATGGCTAAGAAAATAATGGGTTACATTAAGCTGCAGCTTCCTGCAGGCAAGGCTACTCCCCAGCCCCCCGTAGGTCCCGCACTCGGGCAGTACGGTGTATCTATCCCCAACTTCACCAAGGAGTTCAACGAGAGAACCAAGAACGATATCGGTCTTATCATCCCCGTTATCATCACGGTTTACGCTGACCGTTCCTTCACATTCATCACCAAGACTCCCCCCGCAGCAGTTCTTATCAAGAAGGCTTGTGGTATCGAGACTGCATCCGCTGTTCCTAACAAGACCAAGGTTGCAAAGATCTCCAAGGAGCAGGTTCGCAAGATTGCAGAAACCAAGATGCCCGACCTCAACGCTGCTTCTATTGAGGCTGCTATGAGTATGGTGGCAGGCACCGCTCGTTCTATGGGCGTTGTCGTAGAAGAGTGATAGGAGGACAATACAATGGCAAAGTATGGAAAGAAATATAATGCAAGTGCACAGCTTGTAGACAAATCTAAGCTTTATGACGTAAACGAGGCAATTGATCTCGTATGTCAGACCGCAAAGGCAAAGTTTGATGAGACTGTTGAGATCCACATCAGACTCGGCGTTGACTCCCGTCACGCTGACCAGCAGGTTAGAGGCGCCATCGTTCTTCCCCACGGTACAGGTACGAGCATCAAACTTCTTGTATTCGCTAAAGGCGACAACCTAGAA
>JAZNWM010000107.1:0-3558 GCA_045593345.1 Eubacteriales bacterium | reverse complement strand
TATATGCGGAACGGGTATAGGAATGTCTATGTGTGCCAACAAGCATCGCGGCATCAGGGCGGCAGTATGCTCTGACACCTACTCGGCAAGGATGACCAGATGCCACAACGACGCCAATCTTTTGTGCATCGGTGCGAGGGTTATCGGCGAGTGTCTTGCCCTTGACATTATTGACGCCTTCCTCGGTGCAGAGTTTGAGGGCGGACGCCACGAGATAAGAGTAAAAATGATAGAGGATATTGAAAAGAAATAAATCACAGCGTTGAAAAACGCTCTATGCCGTCGCCGTCGGTGAGACGGTCGGCGTGCTCGGAAATATAAGACGAAAGCTCGGCGGTGACTTGTGCTGCGAATTCCAGAATGCAGGGGAATTCCACAGGCTCACCGCCCTTTCCATACTCCTCAACCGAGAGATAATACCTTGTGCCGTCGGTATAAACGTCACTTACGGGAGAGAGTGTGCCAACCTGTGCCTTTACGGCAACTGCGGCGGCAATTATATCATCAAGGGTGTCAAAGGCGTAAAGGCTTCGCTTCTTTGAGAGCATAGCGATCCTGTCGGATTTTGAGACCAGCCTTGCCGAGGATTCGGAGAGGATGCCCAGCTTTGTGACGAAGATCTCACAGCCGCCCCCCTTCAGAGGATATAGCTGGATAAGAACCTTATCCCCCGCAGGATCAAAGCCCACCGTACGCTTTGCCTCCTCAAGTATCCGCCAAAATATGCGTCTGGCACCCGGGCCGCTGACGTCTGCCGACGCCGTATCAAGACGGTACTTCTCCGCCTCCTCACGCCCCAAAACGATTTTGATCTTCGATTCTCCAATCAGTAAAAATTCCAAAGCTCTACCGCCTAATGCTTTTTCTTTCATTATACATAATTCAGCGGTAAAATGCTACCGAAAAATTATGGGAGCGTTTCCATATTGTACCGTATGGATGGAATGATCACCTTTATAATAATTATTAGAGAAGGCAGCGGAGCACTTGACAAAACCAGAGCATACAGTTATAATGAAATTGAAGGTATCAGGAGCCCCCGCAAACGGCTTATCTTGATCCAGAGTCGGAGAAAACTATGATTGTCCTAACAGAGGAAAATAAGAATGAATAAAGTGTTTGAACAATTATTTCAATATGGCTTCCATGACACCGAATTATCTTCTATTTTGGGAGATGGTTTAGAAATCAATTTAATCTTTCAAAAAGGTATATATTTATTAGACAAAACTGGAAAAGAAACTGTTTTGTCTGAACCTATACAGATCATTTTGAAGATTGATTCGTGTGTTGATTCTTTTGAAGAAGCGATAGAAATTAGAGAGTACGGAAAGAAAGTTAAATATCTTGATTATTTAACAATAAAAAAGAGATTATTAAAAGAGAGCTTTGGGATTTCTAATGCTTATTTTAGCAATTTTAACAATTGCATAATGTTTGATGGTGGCTTTTTGAAAAAGAACGTTATGTTATCTATTGAAGAGATTAACGAAATTGTCATCAAAAATTTATAAATACATAAATATTGTAGGTGCTTTCTGTCATCCATCCGAAAGTGCTGACCAAATGATATGTATTATGAAAGTAGCTGTATTTAATCTTGGATAAACCCTAAGAAAAGATAATTTACAGAGGTGATTTATGATTATTTTTGAGGGAAAACTTTCAGGTCAGGCATTAAAAAGTTGCAATAAAAAAATTAGAAAAGAAATTGCAATTGTGCTTACAATCATTAGCATTATAGTACTTTTTATATGGTGTTCAATCTTTGAATTTGACCTTAAAGTATTATATCCTGTTGCTGTACTTGCTGCATTATTTATTACTTGCATTCTTGTTTGTAACAAGATTAATACAAAGGTTTTCAAAATCATAGTAGATCCCGATGAAAGAACTGTTGTTTACGAGGCGAAGAATGAGAAAGAACATTTTTTAATGTTTGATGATATAAAATCCGTTTATGATTACGGCGAATACTATCATTTTTTGCAGGGCGATATGTTTCTTTGTCAGAAAACCTTGCTTGTTGAGGGAACTATCGAAGAATTTGAAAATCTCTTTGAAGGAAAAATAATACGCAAATATTAACAATCGAGGGCTGGAAAACCAGCCCTCTTTTCTATTTGTGTGTTGTTCGTATACAACACCTTCGGTCAGCTTGTAAGGGAAAACAATAAATCCCTTGACAAAACCTTCATTTACTGCTAAGGCATATAAAAATATTTTCTTTTGGTATTGTTTTTAGCCTTTACTTGTGATATAATAGTCTGGGTGAGTTCGAAACCTTCCTCACCGAGTTGCTTGCAACAAAAAAACAAAACTAAAGGAAAGAGAAATGAAAAACGCAAAGGATCTTACGCTCTACACAACACGCGGTGCAATAATCGCCGCACTATACGTACTGATCACCGAGCTTTGCACCCTTGTCGGTCTGTCAAGCGGAGTGATTCAGTTCAGGATTTCAGAGGCACTATGCATTCTGCCGATCTTCTTCCCCGAGGCGATACCCGGGCTGTTTATCGGATGCCTGATATCCAACCTGATGGTGCCCGGTGTGGTGATATGGGATATTATCTTCGGCAGCCTGGCAACACTTATCGGTGCCGTCGGTGCAAGGCTGCTTCGCTTTCTGCCCCCGAAATATATGTGGGTGGCGACGTTGCCGACAATAATTGCAAATATGATAATCGTACCGCTGGTGCTGATATACGCCTACGGCACGCCTGACTCATACCCCTTCCTGCTTCTGACGGTGGGAATCGGAGAGGTGGTCTGCGGCGGAATCGGCGGAAGCGGACTGTACTACGTAATGAAAAAATACGATAAGCTGTGGCTGAAATAGGTTTTAACAAGGAAGACGATAGGCTTCAGAATGTTTCCACGTTGAAGCTGAAAAGGATGATCGGCTGCTGCCACATCCTTTTTTCTATTTTTTAGGAGGAGCAAATGTCAAATATCGATAGAAACGACAGAAAATACCTTATGGAGCTGGCAAAGCAGTACCCCTCACGCGGGGCGGTGGCTGCAGAGATCATCAGACTTAACGGTCTGCTTAATCTCCCAAAGGGCACAGAGCATTTCTTAAGCGATATACACGGTGAGTGGGAGGCATTCTCACACATCAGACGAAACGCCTCGGGCGTTATCAGAAACAAGGTGCTGAAGCTCTTTGAGGGTGAGCTTGACGAGGGCGAGCGTGCCCTACTCTCAAGCCTTATCTACTACCCCGAGGAGAAGCTTGACGAGGCGAGAGGACGGGAGAGCGATATTGCCGCCTGGTATAGCGTCACAATTGACAGACTGCTTAAGGTCTGCCGTCTTGTAGGCAGCAAATACACCCGCGAGGTAGTGCGAGAGCATCTCAGGCAGGGTGCGGGCGAGTTTGTCTACATCCTTGAGGAGCTGCTGATAGACGGTGACGACGTTATGAAGTCACAGTACTGCGACAGCATAGTCAGGACGGCGGTCAGAATCGGTGCGGCGGAGGATCTTATCAAGGGGCTTTGCGAGACCATAAAGAGCCTTGTTATCGACCATCTGCACATCGTAGGCGATCTC
>JAZNWM010000106.1:0-9059 GCA_045593345.1 Eubacteriales bacterium | reverse complement strand
CCGACTTACTAATTCTCCTTTGCTAAGTATTTTATTAAATTATATAATAAATTTTAATTATTGTCAATAGATTTCTGAACATTTTTCATATTCAACAAATACGCCGTGCTACATAAAATAATAATAACGAACTTTCGCGTGAAAGTATGTTTAAAAAAAGCAAAAAGTTGACAGAATAACTATGTAAAAATAATAAAGGAGCCAGAAAATTCCCCGCAGGGAAGACGAGAGAAAAATGAACATAAAACGCGGTGATATTTATTATGCCGATTTAAGTCCTGTTGTCGGCAGCGAGCAAGGCGGACTGAGGCCGGTTCTTATAGTACAGAATGACGTTGGAAACAGATACAGCCCTACTGTGATTGCGGCGGCAATAACCTCAAAAATAAGCAAAACTAAGCTTCCTACACACATTGACGTGCCCGGTGAGGATACGGGGCTGGCAAAGGACAGCATAATTCTGCTGGAGCAGATAAGAACCATCGACAAAAGACGGCTGAAGGAGAAAATGGGACACCTTGACGACAAGACTATGTCAAGCGTGAACAGTGCCATAGAAGTAAGCTTCGGTCTTTCAGCTCAAAACAGCGACGAGGGCTGACTCGCAAAGGAATATTTACGCTACAACAATCATATTCTTTATTATCCCGACGAAAGGGCTTGGGATACAACAGATATGAGGAAAGGTAGCGGCTATGAACGAATATAAGCCCGAAGGATTATTAATCAGATCGGCAAGAAATTACGAATATATCTCATCAATAGAGGGACTGGAGCGGGCACTTGAGAGACAGGTTATTCTTGAGGCCCCCGTAGTCCTCTGCGACCATAACTTTGATCTTCACGTAGAGCTGTCGGGAGGCGTGCGAGGTCTGATACCTCGGTGCGAGGTTGAATATTCCCCCGACGGCGAGCCCGTCAAGGATATTGCAATACTGACCCGGGTGGGCAAAACCGTCTGCTTCAAGGTCTGCGGCTTTAAATGTACCCCGGACGGTACGGTTGCAATTCTCTCCCGCCGTGCAGCACAGCGTGAATGTATGGAAAACTATCTTAAGACGCTTGCTCCCGGCGACATTATTCCCGCTAAGGTGACTCACCTTGAGAGCTTCGGTGCCTTCGTTGATATTGGCTGCGGCAGAATTTCCCTGCTCTCCATCGATTGCATCTCGGTATCGAGAATTTCCCACCCATCCTCAAGACTCTGCGTAGGCGAGATAATCTACACGGTTGTCAGAAGCATTGACGAGCGAGGCAGAATATTCGTTTCGGGACGGGAGCTGCTTGGAACCTGGGAGGAAAATGCGGCTCTGTTCAAGGAGGGGCAGACCGTACGCGGAATCGTCAGAAGCGTGGAGAGCTACGGCATCTTCATTGAGCTTACTCCGAATCTTGCAGGCCTTGCCGAATATCGCGAGGATGTTCATTCGGGACAAACGGCGGCGGTATACATAAAAAGCATAATCCCCGAAAAAATGAAGATAAAGCTTATTATAATAGACACCGACGATTCACCTGCCGCACCTACGCCCCTGACCTACTTCATCGACCCGGAGAGGCGACGGCATATTGACTACTGGAAATACTCTCCAAGGCTATCCAGCAGGATAATTGAAACGGTATTTTAACATACAGCCCGTATTTTTACGGGCTTTTCTATTGACTTGCACTCTCCTTTATGATAAAATTATCAAAACAGGAGGTGCAATATGGTTAATCTTGGAAACGACTGGGATGCTATTCTTTGCGATGAATTTAAGAAGGACTATTATCTCGCGTTAAGAGAATTTCTGAAGAGCGAGTATTTCTCAAGGCGTATATATCCGCCGATGAATGATATTTTCAACGCCCTTCGCTATACCTCGTACGAGAATACCCGCGTGGTCATTCTCGGCCAGGACCCCTATCACGGCTACGGCCAGGCACACGGCCTTTGCTTCTCGGTAAAGGAAGGCACGCCCCCTCCCCCGTCGCTTAAGAACATCTTTAAGGAGCTTCGCGACGAGCTTGGCATCGAGGAGCCGCCCTGCGGCGAGCTTGTAGGCTGGGCGAAGCAGGGTGTACTGCTTTTGAACACCACCCTGACGGTGCGGGAGGGCTCGCCGCAGAGCCACAAGGGACGCGGCTGGGAAATTCTTACCGACAGAATAATTGAGATAATTAACGAAAAGGATAGTCCTGTAGTCTTTATGCTCTGGGGCGGCAACGCAAGGGCAAAAAAGTCACTTATCACAAACCCGAGCCATCTCGTTCTTGAATGTGCACACCCAAGTCCCCTGTCGGCATATAACGGATTTTTCGGCTGCGGACACTTCCTTCGTGCCAACGAATTCCTTCTTTCAAAGGGCGAAAGCCCAATCGAGTGGGATAAGATAAACAATTTCGAATAATATTTTTTCGATATAAAAAACGAGGCAGAACTGTTCCGCCTCGTTTTTCTTTAGTTTTTTCTGAATATATCCAGGGTATGATTTGAATAACCGATAAGATCCAATCGCTCACAGGTGGCAAGATGATACCTCATAAACATCTCGTAGGTGGCATCATCCATTTCGGCAAGCCTGTCCCTGATATGATTAGCATATCCGTCGGTGGCAACGAAGTGAAGCTGGGTCACATCATAGGCCGAGCGAAGCCTGTCAATATCCTCTTTTCTGTAAAGCTCAAAGAGGTCCCAGGGATTAGAGAAGGTGTCAAAGGTCTCGGTGTCAAGCAGGCATTTCTCAATAAGCTCAAAGATTACTCCCCTGCCGAAGCCGTACTGCAAGACCGAAGCGTCACCCATACAGTATGCCGCAAAGATCACACCGCCACGCTTCGTCACACGAATTGCCTCGGACAGAGCCCTGTGCTGATCCTCCTTATCGTAAAGATGATACATCGGACCAAGGACAAGCGTCAGATCGTACAGCCCGTCCTCTATAAAGAAAAGATCGGTTGCATTTCCCTGCCTTACGGTGATTTTCTCGTCCTCCGTGATCTTTGATCTGAATATTTCAATATTGTGATCGATAAGCTCTACCGCATCAACGGTATAGCCCAGTTTCGCAAGGGTGTGAGAGTATCTTCCCGTGCCTGCACCCACCTCAAGTATGCGGGCATTCGGCTTAAGATACCTCTCTATATATTTCATTGTGGTTATGAATTCAATCTGACCGTGACGGGAAAGCAAGCGTCCGTCCTCGTCATAGCCCTCATAATATTCCTTTAGATATTTATCGTCCATTTTCCTTTCTGCTCCGAAATAAACGTCTTTTTTTAAGTGTCAATCCAAAATCTTTTGAGATAGACCTTATCGCTCGGCTCATAAACCGTTGATTCGTAAACGCCGCCGCAGGCTATAATAGTCCTCTCGCTGGCAATATTTCCATCGATGCAGGTAACGAGTATTTTATCAAGCCCTATCTCCCGACAGTACGGTATAACCGAGGCAAGCATTTTCTTGGCATAACCCTTCCTTCTTTCGCTCGGCCTTACCGAATATCCGATATGACCGCCGTAAATCGAGAGATACTCGTTAAAGTAATGCCTTACCTGTATCATACCCACAAGCCGCATATCGCTCCTCCGCACAAGGAGAAGCTGCGTCGCAACCACCTTCCCCTCGGGAAGCGTTTCGAGCTTCTCATAGTCGCGGCACTTTTTAATATAGTCAAATGGATTCTCGGTCTGCCTAAGCGAGCCACATCCGTCCATAGAATCGCCCGCATCAAGAAATTCTCTGCGGTATTCTGCAATCTGGGCGGCAAATTTCTCGCTCGGTTTAATAAGCATTACGTCCATAATCATTTCCACTTTTTAGGCTGATACTGCATCTCGTTCACGGCATAAACCGTCACGAAAGCACGGGGATCGGTGGCCTTGATAAAGTCCATAAGCTTTCTGTACTCGTTCTTATCAACGATGGTGACCACCTCCCTGCGGGGAGTTTTATCGTAGGCACCGTAATTCTCGTAGATGGTAGCACCGCTGTGAAGCTGATTCAGAATGAAATCAATAAAATCATCAAGCCTTTCCGAAATGATACAGACCTTCTTTTTCATTCCGAGACCGAATATGAAATTATCCAGCACGATTCCACCGAAATAGGTGCCCAGCACACTGAGAACGACGGTTTTCGCATCATAGCAAAACGCAGATGTCAACGCTACTGCAATTCCCGCCGCCGAAACCGCCTTGCCAAGCTCCATTTTCAGATACTTATTAAGTATCTTCGCCACAATATCGATGCCGCCGGAGGATGCATTTCTCGAAAACAGTATTGCCATAGCAATACCAACCACAAGTATGTAGCAAAGAACGTCGAGAAGAGGATCCTGCGTCAGCGACTGGAAATTCGGCAGAGCAAATTCAAATACGCCGATAAATATCGGCACCATCAGGGCGGAATAGACAGTCTTCGTTCCAAACTCGGGGCCGATAAGAATAAATCCCAGAGTCAAAAGTATTATATTAAGTATAAGATTTATCACCGATACGGGAAGCGGGATGAAGTTTGACAGCACCATTGCAAGTGCCGATCCGCTGCCCACCGCAACGTGACTCGGCAGCATAAAGAAGAATATTGCCACTGCCGCAAGAAATGCACCAAAGGTGATTATTACAAAGTCAAGGATAAATGCCCTGACGTTTATTTCCTTGTTTTTGATTTTCATTTTTTTATTCCTTTAAATCAAGTAGACGGCTGAAGCTCTCAGGCAGAATAAGCCGCCAGGACTCCTCGTTATGAGGCTTATCGCTATCATAGGTTTCAAACACAAGTCCTGCAGGATAGCCCTGCTCGCAAAGAAGCGGCTTCATTGCCTTTGCCGCTGGCAGAAGACTTTCCTCCAGCATATCACCGCCGCCGCAATAAATATGTATTCTCGGAAGACGGTCGGTATATTTCAGGAAATCAATCATTCCGAACCAATTCCTAAACGCCCCCATCTCGTAAAGACCGAAGGCGGGAGAATATGAGAGAGCGTACTTGTAGAAGCCCATCTCAAAAATACTGCAGAAGAAGGATGCTATTCCACCCATCGAGGCACCGCCGATGCCGATATTATCCTCCTTAACAGCATATTTTTCCTTGATAAAGCTATGTAAGGTTGTTACCATAAAGGAAGAAAGCCTCTCAAGATACCCACGGGAGAAGTCATCGTCGGGTATTGCAGTCGCCAGAGGCGATAGTCTGCCGAATTTATCGGGATTCATAAACAGCTCGTGACTTCTGTACATATCCGCGTTATCTATACCGACAACGATAATATTCTCACCGTACTGACGGTGAAGCTCGGTAATAAGAATATCAAGCTGCCAGGAGCCGTAGGGGTCGCCGCACTCGGTGTAATCCCCCGCCATACAGAATAGATTCTGTGCATCAAAGAAATACAGAATATCGTGGGGCGTCACTCCGTCGTAGCTCGTCGGAACGAAAACGCTGATCTTTTTTGACTTATCCTCGCGGTAGGAAAGATTCTCCTCGTCCCTTATAACGTAATTATCCACTCTGCCGCTGCTTGTCAGATTTTCTGAATACAGATAGGTAAGTTTTTTTCCCATACCTACGTTTTCTTTATATTCAACGCCAATAGACATATTGCCGGGATATACCCTGCCCGTCCTCTCGTCGCCGCACTTAAATGAGAGCGAGCAGTATTTTTTTCTATCAAATTCAAGAGACCGACCAGCAAGCGAAATGCATTCGCCCTGTTTTGCCTCATTGCTGTAAAGGGTGGCCATAATATCCGACCGACCTCTGTCATTTTTAAATAGAATTTTTCCCATAAAACGTCCCTCTTTTTATTGTTTCAAGAAGAAATATACCAGCACCGCTATACCGAGTATAATGCGGTAGTATCCGAATATCTCAAAGCCGTGGCTTCTCACGTAATCCATAAGGAAGCGGATAACGAGCAGTGACACGAAAAAGGAAACGGCAATACCGACGAGCAGAAGGAGTATTTCCTCCGTCGTTACGGTAAAGCCCGAAAATGCGAATTTGAAAATTTTAAGTGCCGATGCACCGAGCATAATCGGTATCGCCATAAAAAATGAGAATTCCGCCGCTGCCTGCCGCGACACGCCGATAAGCATTCCGCCGAGGATAGTAGAGCCCGAGCGTGAGGTTCCGGGTATCAGGGACAGCGACTGAAGCATACCTATTTTTATAGCGTCGGTATAACTTATAGAATCAAGGCTTTTTTTATCCTTTATCTTATCTGCCTTGATTTTTTCCACGAAAATGAATGCAATTCCATAAACGATCAAGGTGATAGCAACAACGGTATAACTGAATAAATATCTGTCAATGAGATCGTCAAGCAGAAGTCCAAGCACCGCTGCGGGAGCTGAGCCCACCAGCACCTTTCCCCACAAATTAAGGGTTGCCGTCTTTTCCTCTCGCCCCTTCCTTGATGAAAAGGGATTCAGCCTCTCAAAAAACATAACCGCAACCGCAAGAATAGCCCCCAGCTGAATTACTACGGTAAAGACCGACATAAAGTCCTCGGATACCCGAAGCCGTATCAGCTCGTCAAGGAGAATAAGATGTCCCGTAGAGCTTATGGGCAGCCACTCGGTGACACCCTCCACTATTCCTAACGCTATTACCTTAATTATCTCGAAAATCAGCACTCTTCCACCTTATTTTGCCCGCAGGATATCTCCCTCGCGAACCTCAAAATCAACCTTCATATAGAATTTCATATAAGGATGAGGCGTGCTGTCAATCGGGTTCATATTTTCATCAAACAGCTCTCCGATCGTTAGCTCCCTGCCAATTTTACCCGGTGTGAGAAGCTCGGCAGCATCGCCCGACAGCATTTTATTACGCTGGGTAAACTCTGCAAGACCGCTATCGCTGTCATATCCCGTAGCAACGGCAAGATATGCCTTATCCTTTATATATCCGTTATTGGGTGCAAGATTAGCGTCGGCGTGAGAATCGGTGAAATAATAGCCTGTATGATAATCCCTGTGGCTTACCGACTCGAGCTCGCGGTACCAGGCGGGATCGTATTTATACTCGCCCGAGAAGTAGGAGTCAAGTGCCATCTTATAGGCGTTGGTTACGACGGCAGTATAATAGGCCGACTTCATTCTTCCCTCGATCTTGAATGAATTTATACCCGCCTCTACAAGCTCGGGAATATGCTCTATGGTACAGGTATCGCGGCTTGCCATAATAAAGGTCTCGCCGTTTATCTCCTCAACGGGCATCTTACAGTCGGGACGCTTCTCCTCCTCGATCTCATACCCTTTTATTGTGTAATTCCACCTGCAGGGCTGTGCACACATTCCGCGGTTGGCATCCCTGCCCACCATATGATTTGACAGCAGACATCTTCCGCTGTAGGATACACACATAGAGCCGTGGATAAAGCACTCCAGCTCAAGCTCGTCGGGTATGCCCATACGGATAGCCTTTATCTCGTCAAGGGTCAGCTCTCTTGCCAGCACTACCCTCCTTGCACCCAGCTTATACCAGGCAAGGCAGGCAGCCGAACTTGTAGCATTCGCCTGGGTGGAGATATGTATCTCCATATCGGGAAGCATCTCGCGGACCAGCATCAGAACTCCCACGTCGGCAATAATCATTGCATCTATATTTATATGCGAAAGCTGGGATAAATATTTACGAAGCTCGGGATATTCATACTCTCTCGGCATCGTATTAAGGGTAAGATAAACCTTTACGCCACGCTGATGTGCATATTCAACCGCCTCTGACAGCTCCTCCACCGAAAAATTGTCGGCGGCAGCTCTCATACCGAATATATGTCCGGCAAGATATACGGCATCTGCACCGTATCTGATGGCAGCTCGCATCTTCTCAAAATTGCCTGCGGGCGAAAGTATTTCAGGTCTTTTCATTATAATTCCTCTCGGATTAAGTATTTTTTACTGCAATAAGGTCGATCTCCCAGGCGGGAAGGCATCTGAGACGGCGTAGATAAAGACTGTACTCCGGCCATTCCTCCCTGACCTTATTTATAAGGGCAAATATGTCCCTTGATCTGTGATATAGAGAGATAAGCAGCGGAGGCATATTCTTGCTTATAGTATCAGCAGAGCCAATAAGTGCCTCAGCCTCTGCTCCCTCAACGTCATATTTGATATAGTCAACCCTGCTCTCAACCAGCGAGTCGATTTTTGCAAGCGAAACATCCTCCTCGGTGTGCTGATAGGAGGCTGTGGCAACCACAGTCGCATTACGGTTTCCGCTGGTAAAGAAGCTGCCCGATACATCCTCACTCCAGGCTGCAGAATTAATTGGAATTATCTTAATATCGGTTTCTGCCTCGGAATATTTTACGAGTTTCTTAAAATTCTTTCTATCAGGCTCGATAGCATAGACCTCTTCAAGATTCGGAAAATACCCCTTCATCTCTCTTGCGGTATCGCCGTTATACGAACCTGCGTCAATTACGCGGCGTATTTTTTCTGCGGGAAGAAGCGAGTAAATCTCATCCCTTGTAGAATAGCATTCAAGTAGATATTTCATCCTTCCCGTCAGCTTATAGTTAATTACCGACGTAAAAATGGCACGGGACTCATCGTCAGATAGCGAGCTGTACGCCCTTACGATCTCATCATAATGCTGATTATAAAAATCAAGGTCAAAATACTCCTCTACCCCTGCGACGGGCATATCCGGAACGTACATATCGTAATTCTTATCAATATCATAAAGCATATCAATAACCTCGCCGCGATTTGAGGCGAAGGAAAGCAGGATGACGAAATCAGAATATGTCTCCCTTATCTCCGAGAAGGATTTCACACGAAAGCCGCGGAATGAGTGTCCCCTGACGAATCCGTCAGAGGCAAAGATATCGCTTATTTTAATATTGAATGTTTCAAGTCGGTCAAGGAGCTTGTCCGCACCGTTTCCCATACCGTAAACGACTATCGGACGGCTCTCGGTCTTAAGCTCCTGCCACATATCGTTCTTCAGAGGATAGGCGGGCAAGGAATAATTTATATAAGGCATATTAACTCCAATGTATTTTATAAAATATATAATAAACTAATTTTCAGTAAAAGTCAAGAAATTATGAAAAACTATTGAAAAA